>JANPPH010000158.1:0-4594 GCA_031428395.1 Gammaproteobacteria bacterium | reverse complement strand
TACCTGATCTTCCACCTGGTGTTGGCAGGGTTGGCATTAAGCTCGGGTAGCTCGGTGATTCGTCAGGCGCGGCGGGAACTTCGCGCAGCTTAAGCCGTTTGCTGGCACGACGCGTGGGTGGCAGCACGAGAATTAACGTATTCACGACATTAACTGCCCATGCCCACGTCGCATCTGAGAGATGCGGCCTCCACTTTCTCCTTGAGATTAAGGATATTCATGAGCTTTAGCCATAACCACGCACTGCCCACCAGTCAGAATCAAAATACCTATTGATTGGCCTCGCGCTGAAGTCGATATTTCTTGTGGCCGAAGTTATTGGCGGCCTCATTGCCAGTTGTAACTATAACGCAGCAGCTTCGGTGCAGAATATTGACGCAACATGCCGGACAACCAAAACGCAGGGCTCGACAACCCTGAGCCATCCACAAGACAGTGAGTGCAGGGAGTTTATTCGAAATTTATTTAAATCAGTCTTTTAAAAAATAAGTAATGTTACCGATAAGACTTAGTTTATTTGGTGCATATTTCAGCAAGCGTTGCCTTTTTCCATATTATGATCCGAACGTTATAATGCTACAGTGAACAAGCATTTAATTGAGATTCGTTGCAAATGTCGTTTTCGCGCATTTATCATCACACTTTAATCATTGGGCTGTTGTTTGCACTGCTTGCCATGCACGGCCTTGGCTTGCATCATGATGGTCATGTGCCACATCAAAACGATATATATGCTGATCATGCCCGAAAGGCTGAATTTCACTTAGCGAGCTTCCTGACGGAATACGGTGCCAACGACACCGACCATGATGATGGTACATGGACAGAGGTTGACCTCGGCGGCTCGGCCATTGCCAAAAAATCTGTTGATTCTGTTATTTTTGCCATTTTTAGCTTGGTTATCCTGTTAATCCTAAAAAGGATGTCGCAAACAACGTGCAGCACCCTCTTCAAGCATTGTAATAATGCCCGACCCCAGAAACTCCTTCGTATAACGCCCCAGCTGCGTGCGCCTCCGCAATAAACCCTCGTCTTCTCGTTTCGCTCTACCAAAATAATCGCTGCACCACGCAAGTGGCTGCGTTTGCGCGTGCTTAACTTAGTTTAACCCAGGTTTTCCATTAGCCTCGTAGCGAGGGTGCGCAAGGTGCTGAAGATGGGCGAGAAAATATGCAAAACAGTAGGAGGCGTAGTCACACTACGGTGACAGACTGTTTTTCATCTTTACTCGCGCATATTCAGTGCGTTGTGCGGCCGCAGTAGAGGGCTAATGGAAAATCTGGGTTAAAATCTGACCTCTGCCGAGCTTGGTTTAGGCTCTGCCGCGTGCGTAAACGCGATCAGCAACACATAAAACTAAGGGTAAATACTATGCATATATTAAGAAGCTTATTCGCGGTTAGTCGACTCGCAACCTTGTTCTTCGTCGCCATATTTACGGCTGGCTGTGCTACATCAGGCGTTGATTTAGTCGGCCCTAAACAACTGGACGTCGAAATTGAAAATTCGGAGATGGCCACACTCAGTGATGTGGAGATAGTCGAGAAGCCCGATGGTGGCGCTTGGGTGCGCGGAGTAATGACTCACCGGCCAGAGGATGTTGGCACCCTTAAAGGCCATGTTCACGTTGAGGTATGGGAGAGCGGAAAGCGCATCAGTAGTACCAAAGTCTCTTACCGCCACCGCGTCATGGGTACAGTGGCCAGACGTATGGCATTTGCCGCGCACCTACCCACCACCCCTTCAGACAAGGCAAAACTTATTGTTAAACATCATGACTCACGGCACACCGGCCAGCTACTTGACCTTATTGAGGGCCGATAATGAAGAAAGCAGGGCTCCACAATACTGAACATTCATAAGTATGTGAGTGCAGGGAGTATTTTCCTCAAAATTTATTCAGAGGTTTTTAATGTTGATAAGGCCTAAGCTATTTAGGGCCTAATTTGGCGAGAGTTCCCTTAAACCTAAAAAAGGCAGTTGGAATCTACTGCGGCCGCACAAGGCACTGAATCTGCGCGAGAAAAATTGAAAAACAGCCTGTCAACGTAGAGTGACTACGCCTCCGGCTGTTTTTCAATTTTTCTCGCACCTCTTCAACACCTTGTACGCCCTCGCTACAAGCGCTAATGGAAAATCTGGGTTTAATGCGGCCAATATATTTGGTACAATAGATAGTCTTTAATTGGAATCGTTGCAAATGTCGTTTTCGCGCGTTTACCGTCATGCAGTAATCTTTGGGTTGTTGTTGGCAATGCTTGCCACGCACGGCCTGGGCTTGCATCGTCATGGTCATGTGCCGCAAAGCGACGTTTATGTTAGCGATCATACTCATAAGGCTGAATTTCACTTAGCGAGCTTCTTGACCGAACATACCGCCAATGACACCGGGCATGATGACACCTCCTGGATGGAAATTGACCTTAGCAGCTCGGCCATCGCCAAAAAATTCGTTGATTCTGTCGTTTTTGCCATTTTTAGTTTGGTTGTTCTGCTAATCCTAAATTGGGTGCTGCAATCAACGAGCAGCACCTTCGCTGAGCATCGCAATAATACTCGACCCAAGAACCTTTTTCGTATAACGCCCCAGCTGCGTGCCCCTCCGCAATAAAACCTCGTCTTCTCGCTTCGCTCTACCAAAATAATCGCTGATCACTGCATCACGTAAGTGGCCGCGTTTGCGCGTCTTTAATTTAGCTTAGATCTGATCCATGGCACTCTCTGCCAGGCTAGGTTTAGGCCCTGTCATGTGCGCAAACGCGATCGGCAAAAATACTAAACTAAAGGTAAAACACTATGCAGGTGTTAAATAAATTATTCGTCGTTGGCCGCTTAGCGATACTTGTCGCTCTGATCTCAAGCGCAGGATGTGCAACACAGAACGTCGACATTTCTAGCTCCAGGCAATTGGATGTGCAGATCGAAAATTCGGAAATGGCCACCCTCACGGACGTAGAGGTCATCGAGAAAGCAGATGGCAGCGCCTGGGTGCGCGGCATGATGGTGCACCGCGCAAACGATGTCGGCATGCTCAAAGGACATGTTCATGTTGAAGTGCTAGATAAGCGCGGAGCACGCATCGAGGCCGTCAAAGAATCTTACCGCCACCGGGTTATGGGTACGGTCGGCCGCCGCATGACCTTTGCAGCGCGTTTATCGGCCATCCCACCGAACAATGCCAAGATTATTGTAAAACATCACGAAGACAATCACGCCGGTCAACTGCGAGAAATGATAGAGGGTTTATGATGAGGTACGTAGCAAACAACAATTCGATAGTACATCGACGCTTGCGTCTTGGTCTTCTTGCAGGCTGCTGTCTGATGTCAGTAGGTGCTGCAGCGCAAGAGCAAACGTTTACCCTTGAAAACAGCTTGAGACGCGCGTTGGATCTTGCGCCTGAAATGCGCGCTGCCGATGCAGCGATAGCCGACAAGGAAGGCGCGCTGCAACGAGCCGGGGCTTGGCCTAATCCCAGCATCGAGTTGCGCGTTGATGACAAGATAAGCAAAGAGACCGGTGGCGGTGGAGCCAAGCTCACGCAACTGGCCTTGAGCCAACCCCTGCCATTAACCAACCGCCGCCAGCATATGAAGGATGCAGCCTCAGCGACACTGATCGGTGCACAAGCACAACGCCAGCATCGCAAGCTAATGATAGAGGCTGATGTAGCGCGCATCTTTCATACGCTGCAATTGGCAGAGGCGAAGCTGCGTTTGGCTGAGCAGCGCCTTGAACTCGCGGACTTGTTGCAAAAGGCCGCGCAACGTCGCGAGCAAGCTGGCGAACTAGCGCGTCTTGAGCGTTTGCGGCTAGACATTTTACGCGAACAAGCGCACCAGAATACGGATCGCGAGGAAGGCGAGTACAGTGAAGCGCTCACCCAATTTCGTGCCCGACTGGCGCTAGGCAGCGAACAAACACCCAAGCTAACGCCGCTGTCTTCCATGAGCGCCCTGCCCACCCTCGAAACGTTGCGCGCTAATTCATCTAATCATCCAGCCATGCGGGCAACTGCTCAGAACATTGAGGCGGCAAACGATACGGTTGCCGCGGCACGAGCAGAGCGCATACCTGACATTACCCTGCGTCTTTTTCATGACCAGGATTTTATCAATGGACAGACTCAGACTATCAATGGCGTCGGACTCGCCTGGAACCTGCCGTTGTGGGATCGAAATAGTGGGCGCATCAACGAGGCTCGCGCTCAGTTCGACGCCGCCACGGCGGAAGCAATGATCGTTAAGCGCGACTTGAGTACCGATCTCGATCAAAGCTATTTGCATCTTGGACATCTGATACAGCAGGCAACGCATTTTCACGATCGAGTATTACAATCCGCACAAGAAATGCTGACGCTGACGCGTAAAGCCTATGAGTCCGGTGAGGCAGAAATTCTTTCGCTGGTAGATGCTAACGATACCTATTTTGATGCGCAAGTGCGTTATCTGGAATTGCTCTATGAGGCGTGGATAGAGGCCGCAAAACTACGTTTAGCCACAGGCCAATCAGCTCTCGATTCCACCCAATCGACACAAGGATCACAACCATGAAATTTGTCTTTATCTCGTTTTCTTTCGCGCTTAGCCTGCTG
>JANPPH010000157.1:0-4921 GCA_031428395.1 Gammaproteobacteria bacterium | reverse complement strand
GTGGACGACCCCGCGTGCTCGATTGCGGAGATGGGCAAGATTATTAGCCTAGATCCTTCGCTTACCGCGCGACTGCTTAAAATCGCTAACAGTTCCTTTTATAGTTTCCCAGCCCGAATCGAAACCGTCTCACGCGCCATCACGATCATTGGCACGCGAGAATTACGTTATCTAATTTTGGCGACTTCTGCAGTACGTAGTTTTGGCCGCTTAGAAAATAGCCTGGTCGATATCAACACCTTTTGGCGGCATAACATCTATACCGGCCTGTTGGCGCGACTACTGGCTTCCCACTGCCGTGTATTACATACGGAACGCTTGTTCGTCGCCGGTCTATTGCACGATTTGGGGCATTTAGTGATGTACCACCGTATTCCAGAGTTAGTTAAAGTGATGCAGTCGCGCGCTAAAGAGGCAAATATTCCGATGTACCAGGCCGAACGCGATGTCTTCAATGTGGATCACGGGCAAGTTGCGCGAGAGCTGTTTAGGCTCTGGAATTTACCTGCAAGCTTGCAGCAAGTTGCTGAATTTCATCATGAACCGTCCAAGGCGGGTGACTGCGCCTTGGAGGCGTCGATAGTCCATATCGCCAATGCCCTTGCCGAAGGCGCGGATAAGTCGTCGCACAAAACCGTCGATCTGACTTCTATTGATGACGCCGCGTGGCGCATTACTGGCTTGTCGCGTGAAATTGTCGATCCGTTGCTACAAGAAGCGCGTAGCCAATTTGTCGAGACATTGCTGTTATTTTTCCCCGCTGGACAAAAGACTGAACGTTCCAGCTAATGGATCGTGAGGCACGCTGCGTAGGGTTCCTTATAGCGTTATCCCTAAAAGTTAAACCTTAAAATAGACGCTTCAGCAGTCCGCGGTAAGTAGTGGCGCCTATTAATATTTCTGGAAGTATTGATAGAATAATTTCGTTGCGGTAATTTTTGTGATCTGTGGGTGTGCCAGGGTGGCAATGAGCGTGCGCTACCGTATGATATAGTAGGTTGAAGAAAAAAAGCACGATAAAGAGAGCTATCGCGAATGGAAGTCAAACAGATCAGGCTTGCCAATCTACGTGCATTGATCGAAAGAGAGGGCGCGGTCAGTCAGCTTGCGTTGCGTCTGCAAATTTCTCCCATTTATATCTATCGGGTCCTGGACGGTAAGTTCAATGTTGGCGATTCCATGGCGCGTAAAATCGAAGATGCCTACGAGCGGCCGATGGGCTGGATGGATAACCTTCATAATCAGTCAGGCAGTAGCCGGCGCGCTGAGAGAGAAATTCCAACCTTAACTGACACAGCAACCCAGTCCGAGAAACCAGCACCAGAGGAACAGATCGAAGAATCTGACCCGATGGAGGCAGTCATCGAACGGGTGTTAGAAATCCTGGATGTTGAGCTAAACAATGTCGGGGGGCCCGTGAGCGAAAACGACAAGGCCAAGATTCTGATGCGCGCCGCAGAGCGTTTACTGGATAACAAAAGTCGCGGGCAAGTAAAAAAAAATGAACAAAAAACGTTCCGTCGTATTTCTTAGCTCTAGTTCAAGTACCCGCCGTAAGCCCTTGTCTCTGATTTAGGTTTCCTTAAACTCGACCGATAAAATGCTAACTTGACCCACTCAGCGTCGAGGGTTTGTGTGTGGTCGTAGAATCCCGGTAATTGAACCCGCTTTTAGGACTATCCGATGGTGCCAGAAGTCATTGAATGCAAAGTGGCGCAAGCCACTGCATTGCGCACTGAGTTTTTCATTGTCGATGACTTACACTTAGCTGCGTCGTTGCAGAGAGGTCTTGCATCGTTTCCGCACCAAGCACTCGCAGCTAGCGCCATCAATGACACGTTTCCACAACGCGCACTGTTGTTAGTGTCAATGCAGGAGGCGACGCGTTTGCTGATGGGGCAACCGTGTATCGCGCCATCAACTAAGCTTATGGTCTATCGCGCAGACTGTGAACCTCTGTTAGCGGCACTGCACAGTAGCACCAAAATCATCGCTGTTATTGATGCTAACTGTGCGCCTGACGCGTTTACCTTGACGCTTAGAACAGCACTGACTTCCATTGGCCAACAGGCCGAGACCACTGCCAGCAGTAATTTGGCTGCGGTACTGGATATCGGCCGCGCACTCTACGCAGAAAAAGATTTAGACACGTTATTGGGTCTAATCTTGACCCGTGGAAGAGAGTTAATCCATGCCGATGGGGCATCGATTTACACTTATGAAAACGAGCAATTGTGCTTTCGTCTTTGGCAAAATGCCACCACAGGTCGGAGTGGGTCGCGCAATACCGCAGTTAGCCTAGAAAGCATCGCCGGGCATGTCGCCCATACTGGCCGGATGGTCGTGATTTCAGATGTGTACAAACTTTCGCGATCAGCGCCTTATGCCTTTGACCCGGTTTGGGATCAGGCCACCGGGTATTGCACACGCTCGTTGCTGACGGTGCCGCTTAAAAATAAAGAAGATGAAGTGGTGGGCGTACTACAGTTCATCAACTGCAAACGCGATAGCGTAGGTTTGCTGCGCTCGATGCAAGATGTTAATCGATACGTGATCCCGTTTGACGCGAAAATGCAGATGATGGCCCTTGCGTTGGCGGGGCAGGCAGGCATCGCGCTTGAGAATAATCGTCTTTATGCAGATATCACCGGACTTTTTGATAGTTTTGTGCATGCCTCTGTCAGCGCTATAGAATCGCGCGACCCCAGCACTGCTGGCCATTCCGTACGCGTGGCGGATTTGAGCGAACGCTTGGCCATTGCCGTCGACGGCTGCGAACTGCAAGAGTTTCGTCGCATACATTTTAGCAGCGGACAAATACGCGAACTGCGTTATGCATCACTGCTGCATGATTTTGGCAAAGTCGGGGTGCGCGAACATGTGTTGGTCAAGGCCAAAAAACTTTATCCGCATGAGTTGGACAAAGTAACCCAGCGCTTTAAGTAAGCCAAACTCGCATTGGAGCAACAAACGTATCGACAATTAGTCGAGCAATATGCTTTACAGGGCACCGATCCGGCGCACTTCAAACTCCGTTGGCAAGAGGCGAAAACACTTCTTGAGATGGAACAACGCAAGCTAGAAGAATTTTATCAGTTAGTGTTGCACGCTAATGAACCGAGTGTATCCTACCAGGAAATCGACACCCAATTGGCCGCAGTGGCAGGGTTTCGATTTATGGGGGAGGGCGAAGAAATAGCGTTGCTTGATCCCTATGAGTGCGCCAGCCTAAGCCTTGCGCGCGGCAGCTTGCGACCGGAAGAGCGGGCAGAGATTGAATCCCATGTTAGCCACACCTATTCTTTTTTAAAAATGATTCCTTGGACCAAAGATTTGGCAAAACTGCCAGACATCGCTCATGCGCACCATGAGAAATTAGATGGCAGCGGTTACCCACGCCAACTGCGCGGTGAGGAAATTCCGATGCAATCGCGCATCATGGCGATCGCCGATATCTACGATGCGTTAACGGCGGCGGATCGACCCTATAAACAAGCGGTGCCCACTGAACGGGCGCTGGATATATTAGGTTCTGAAGCGAAACAGGGGAAAATAGATCTGCAGCTTTATCATTTGTTTGTGGCAACAAAGATTTATCAACAATAACTTGCTATCTCATTTGCGTTGATTTGTCCTTAGCACGTCGGCAAATTGCTGCATAAGCCACGTCACCGTTTGCTCTATCCCATACGGTTGAGGTGGCTGTATTGCTGGTAGCGCCATGACCTTATCGATTGATTCCGCAAGCTGTCCTGTTTCAAGTTGCCGTCGCGATACCTGCACACAACGCCCCTGTTGTGTAAGCCACTCGACAAGATAAGGCTCCTCCGGCCAGTCCCCGCGTGATACATACAGTACTGGCACGTTGTTGCATGCCGCCTCAGTGAAACTTCCATAGCCAGGTTTGGTAATTAAGACATCGCACGACGTCAGCAAATCAATGAATGGCATTGAAAGAGCGCTGATAGGTACGCAGTCGGGGTGCTCTGCTTGCCACTCGGAGGGCACGATGTAGCGTATGCCTGCATTGCGCGGCCATTGCTCAACAGGTAGACGCATGGCAATGCCACCTAAGCCAATGACCGCCAATCGTTCAGTTGGCCGAAGCTGAAGCTGCTGCGAAATTTCAGCACGGCGATTCACCCCCAAACGGGCGACCGGTCCGACAGGCATTCGCCTTGGCAACCATTCCATCGGCATGGAAGGCTGCGTTTGAATAAAACACGCTGCACTGTTGTATGCACTGCGCATCTGCGCCACGATCGCTGCTGAACGGCTATCATTAAGACAATACGGAGCGTAAATATCTGCCCAGTTCAGTGAGCTTAAGGCTATGGCAGGAATATTAAGTGTTGCCGCAGCGGCGAGGGTGAGGTAGGGCGCATTGGCGATGATAAGGTTGGGCGCAATGCTGTGTAAACGTGCGGCTTCGTGGTGTATTTTTTCCTCCCAATGCGCATGGAGCGTGGCGTAGGCATCGGCACTCTCGGTCGCCGCAACTTCTACTGCGTCGACCATTCGCATGCCAAAATCGACAGCCTCTTCAATGTAATCAAATTCTCCGTCAAAGCGCGTCGCGAGAAACTCGCGTGGCGTAGTGGTGCGCAATGTTAAGCGCAGCGTGGGTAACCGTTTACGTAGACTGTTTACTATCGGCGCCGTTTGCACGATGTGGCCGAAACCATGTGGGGACAGGCTAACTAATACATGCATAACATTTCTACATTCATGTTGTCGTTGTTGTAGGGTTGGATTGAGCGTCGCAATAACATAACGAGATGCCTGCCGATATGCAAAAATAATGACCACGATCCACCACCAACGTCCCAGCCTAAGGCAACGTTATAACCGCAAGATACGCGCGTAAATGGACGGATTAGTATTTTATCTTTTATTAGGTGCAATTGCTGGCGTCATGGCC
>JANPPH010000156.1:0-6897 GCA_031428395.1 Gammaproteobacteria bacterium | reverse complement strand
AAAAGGGAAATGTTTGCTTGCTGCAGGCACAGCGTTATCGGCGTCTGTAATTCAGGTTTTGCAGCGACGCGGCGTAACGGTTGTGACGATCAAAGAAGAGAAAATGTGGACCGCCGAGCAGATCGAAGCGCGAAAAATTGCGCTTGAGGCAGAGCTAGCGCGGCTGTTTCGCCGTCACGACAACGATTCACCTATGCAGGTATTTAAACAAATTCTTGTCGATTTTCGTCTCAGTGAGGATTTGTGACGTGGGCCTAGCGCTGAGTAAGATTGAAGAAGCTATAAAGCAATTGCCAGTGTTTGAACAGACGGTGCGCGATATTTTAAGCCTGTTTGAGCGTGGCGAACTTGATTTGGCAATTTTGCAAAAAAAAATCATGCAAGATCAAGCTCTCACGGCTCGGATTCTGCGGGTTGCAAATTCCTCATTTTATGGATTCCCTGGCCAAATCGCCAACATAAAAGATGCTTGCATAGTGTTAGGCTGCCATACCATCCGTAACATCGTAATTTCAACCGCCGTTATCGCCCAATTTTCGACCGACACATCTAAGGTGCTGGATAGAACTTCAATGTGGCAGCATGCCGCCGCCACAGGAGGTATCGCGCGTTACCTAGGTCTACATGCGGGGATTGATGCCGAATCGGCATTTACCGCAGGATTGTTGCATGACATAGGAAAGTTAGCGTTAGACACCTGTTTTGCGAATGAGTACCAAGCAACGCTCCAATATTGCAAACAACATGATTGCGCAACACGCGAGGCTGAGAGGGTTGTCCTGGGCTATGATCATGCGTTTATCGGTAAATGCGTTGCTGAACGGTGGAAGTTACCCGCAACACTCGTCAGCGCAATCGCATTTCATCATGAACCGAATTCACCTGCGTCTCAGTTTGTCGATGTCGTTCACGTGGCCGATATTCTTTGTCGCGGCATTGGTATTGGCAACTGCGCCGACACGTTAATTGCTGCAATTGAGCCACTAGCATTGCAACGCCTGGGTTTGGACTGGACGCTAATTCGAAAACGCTTGCCGGAAATTGTTGATGCCGCAAAAAATGCGATGCAATTTATTCAAGTCTAAAGTGTTAGAAGACAATAAGTCATGAACACTATTAAACGCCGCTTCCTTGTTGTCACCATGTTGACGACTGCAATTATTGCAAGCGGATTGTATTTGAATGGACGATGGGCAGAGAGCCGTATTGAAGCACGGTTAGCGGACGCAACAACGTCGAACGTCGCCGCGTTATGGGCCAAAACCATGTCCTTTCAGCTTCAAGAAATGGCCACTGCGCAAGCATCCTTAACACGAGACGCCATTGGCCTCAATGCATTGAAATCGGGTGATTTCACTACCTTACACGAACAAGCAACGACGACGTTTAATCGCTTGTCTGCGCTAAATATCATCACCGATTTTTGGATTTCTAATGCGGACGGAAAAATTGTTTTCTCCGCGCGCAATCCACTGCAACGCAGCGCGTTGGCCTCTACAAAAAAAGCGCTACAAGAAAAAATTATTGTAAGAGGCGTCGATTGGGATAACGCTGGCGCGCCAATTGCTGTGTTGGCGATCCCACTTTTTTTAGATCAGGAACTAATTGGCGTCGGCACCTTCCACCAACGCCTAGACAGAGTCGTAGATAGCTTTGTGAAAGACATAGACGTCGCGGCATTCATCATTGATGGCAATGGCAATATGGTCTATGCAACGTCACCTCCTCTTGCGCAAGACATCACTGCGTCTTTGGCAGCGCAGTCTAGGTTGAAAGATGGTGTCGCAATCGTCAAGGTGAACAAGAAGAGCTACGATGTGGTGTTGAAAACAATCTCGGATATTTCAGGTCGCCATCCATTTACGTTAGGCGTTGCGAAAGATGACACCGAAAATAGTCGCTTGGATGCTATCGCAGAATTCCGTCTCAATGGGCTGACTGTTTTGGTGTTTGTTTTGTCATTGACGTGGCTATATAAAACGATAGTGCGGGAAGCGGAACGCATTAAAGGCTTGCAGGACCTACGCATTTCGCAGCTCACACTTGCGAATCAAGAAAAAGAGGCCATCAATTCGCAATTGCAGGAGACACATGAAAGGCTGCGTCGAGAAGTAGCCGAAAGAATTCGCGCGGTGGAGCAACAACGCCATCTAAGTCAGCTCAACAAGTCCATACTCGATGCGGCAGGTGAAGGGATTTTTGGCGTCGACAAAGGCGGCATTATCGGCTTTGTTAACCCGCGCGCTGCAAGCTTACTCGGGCAGACCACAGATGGCCTAATTGGCAAGCATGTGCACGAAGCGGTACACCTAGCGATTTGCCAGCCGAATTCCGATCATGCCCAACATGAGTGTCCTATTGTTTTAAGTATAGAGTCAGGGACAACGCGTCACGCAAACGACGTGTTTTGTAACGGCGGAACTAGCACTTACCCCGCAAGCTATATCTGCACACCAATGAAACAAAATTCCGAAATTTCTGGTGCGGTGATTACCTTTAATGACATCACCGAACGTACGCGCATTGAAGATCATTTGCGTGTGGAGCAGCAAGAACAAAAGCAGTTGATCGTGAAACTTCAAGATGCGCAGAATCAACTTCTTCAGTCAGAAAAAATGGCCTCTATTGGTCAATTGGCGGCGGGGGTGGCACATGAAATTAACAACCCCGTTGGATATGTAAGCTCTAACTTATTATCCTTACAAAACTATATTCAGGATTTGTGTCGCGTAATTACTCGCTACGAAGCGCATGAAATGGAACTTCCACCTGAAACACGCCATGAACTTTCAGAGCTAAAAATTGAAGTCGATCTTGCTTACTTGAAAAATGACATTACTAGTTTAATGTCGGAATGTCAGGAAGGCATTGACCGTGTTAAGCAGATCGCTCAAGACCTAAAAGATTTTTCGCATGTGGATGAAGCCGATTGGCAGTGGGCCGATTTACACAAAGGATTGGATAGCACTTTAAATGTTGCGCGCAATGAAATTAAATATAAAGCAACCATAGTGAAGGAGTATGGCGACATACCGAAAATTGAATGTTTACCTGGTCAGATGAATCAGGTATTTATGAACCTAATAGTCAATGCAGCACAAGCCATCGTGGATCAGGGTGTGATTACCATAAAAACAGGCGTCGAAAGCGATACGCATATTTGGGTGACCATTGAAGACAATGGGCCCGGTATAAAGAAAGAACACTTAATCAAAATTTTCGACCCTTTTTTCACCACCAAACCAGTCGGGAAAGGCACCGGCTTGGGCCTATCCTTATCCTACAGTATTGTAAAAAAGCATCAGGGAAGGATTGACGTTGAGAGTGAGTTAGGCAAGGGCACTTGCTTCAAACTACTGTTACCTATTGAGCAAAGTAAAACTACGACTCAAGAAAGGGCGCTATAGCGAAGTGGGATGCAATATTTAGTCACTACATTATCTAACAGGTAGCCAATGGAATACGTTAGCTCATTTTCGACTGTGTCGGCACGCTTGTTGTTGGTTGATGACGAAGAGAATATTTTGTTGTCTCTTAAACGACTATTTCGTTCGTCGGGTTACGACATTATTACGGCCACAAGCGCGATCCAAGCACTAGAATTATTGGCATCTCAACAAGTCGATGTGATTATTTCCGACATGCGCATGCCGCAAATGGATGGCGCAGAGTTTTTGGAGCAGGTTGCCTTACAGTGGCCCGATACCATTCGAATTTTGCTTACTGGCTATGCAGATTTAAACTCAACAGTCGCGGCTGTCAACAAAGGCAGCATATATCGATATATCAGCAAGCCGTGGGAAGACAGCGACATCAAGCTGACAGTGCTGCGTGGTCTTGAACGCAAGCATCTAGAACAAGAAAGACACCGCCTTGAAAAATTAACGCACGCACAAAACGAAGAGTTGAAACAACTCAATGCCACTCTTGAAAAGCGAGTTGTATCGCGCACCGCTGAGTTGAATCAGGCAATGGGTTTTTTGGAACAGGCGAATGACACGTTAAAACGGCAATATCGCGAGTCAATAAAAGTTTTTGCTACGCTCATGGAAATGCGCGAGGGAAGTGTTGCGGGTCACTCGCGACGTGTTGCTGATCTGGCGCGCAAACTCGCCTTTACGATGGGTTTGCATGAAGAAGCGGCACAGCAGACCCTGTACGCAGCGCTGCTGCATGATATAGGCAAGTTGTGCCTACCAGACAGCCTGTTGAGTAAGCCAGTCAACACCCTCAGCGATGAAGACAGTGCCCAAATCGCAAGGCATCCACTTATAGGGCAGGCGGTGTTGATGTCGCTAGAGCCCCTGCGCGAAGCTGCGACATTAATACGCAGCCATCACGAACAGTATGATGGGCTTGGTTTTCCTGACGGATTAAGTGGAAAGAATATTCCTCTTGGCGCAAGAATAGTCGCTGTCGTAAACGACTATGATGCATTGCAAATCGGCACCATATTTGCCGAGAAATTCAGCGCTACTGAAGCGAAACAATTTCTGCTCGACAATCGGGGCAAGCGTTATGACCCAGAGGTGGTCAATGCGTTTGTCTACTTAGTCGACGAATGGGAGCATGCAAACCAGCAAGCTCAAATCGTTAGCATCAAATCGCGTGCATTAAAAGCAGGTATGGTGCTCGCGCATGACTTAGTAACTAAAGACGGCGTGCTGTTGCTATCAAAAGATTATATGGTTGATGAGAAATTAATTGAGACGATACGCTATGTCGAGGCTGGCTTAAATGTTAATTTGGAGATCCATGTCTATCCAAAGAAACCTTAATTATCTTCTAACCCAATCTGGCTCGTTAACTGGAAGTTGAGATTATTGAGATATTCACTCTGGCGACCGCGTAGAACTTTTAGAAGCTCGGTCCTTCCACGTTCCAGTGGGATTCCATGATTCATTAATTTCCCGAGTAGTTGGCCAAACGTTTCCCTGCGTTCAATTCCTGCTTGACTGTTGTCGCGTCGATCTCCAAAAAACGTTAGTAAGGTGGAGCCACAGGAGCAATTTCGATATAGCTCGACGATATTGCTGCCATTATCATCATTGGATTGCTTTAATCCACTATGCCCGTTGATATCGTTGGTTTGCACGAGATAATCGTTCACATTCGTGTAAACAGTTTTGCAATTGCTGCACTGTTTTGGGAACGAGGAGTCAGCCAGGCTCTGCAAGCCCTTATAGAAATCTGCTGAATTAAAGGGATTATGTGGCATGGTGGTGATAGAACGGCTCGTAATACTGTTAACAACTACTATTTCGGCTCAATTCACGGAATTATGAAGTATTTTTTTGGTCCGGCTCGCTGCGAGCATGGGGACGCGCCCGAGCCACACTTATGAGGACATGACACCGCTTTCCACAAATGGATTCGATATATAGTCGACGCTACATAAGTCTGCACGCGCAAAAAATGCAAGTTGGTACTATAGTTAGTCGAAAGCAACGGAGAACTAAATTTACTCTCCGTATACCGGACTTTGTTTGCTGCGCCAAGGATGGGCCACGCATGACTGAACTTTCGCACTATAGAAAAATTGCTGTGTTGAATGCCAACGGCATTAGCGATTTCGTCTTTTCCTTGCCCGCCTTAAATGCGCTACGCAGTGCAATTCCCCATGCCGATATTGTTCTGTTAGCGAAAGCGTGGCACGAACAGTTCCTGCGCGGGCGAAAACAGCCTATTGATCGTGTCGTCGTGGTGCCCCCCTATGTCGGAGTAGGCGAGATCAATCCAGGCAAGGAAGACCCCAACCAGATCAAGCAGTTTTTCGCTGCGATGGGAGAAGAAGAGTTTGATGTGGCGATTCAATTGCACGACGGAGGCCTACATTCAAACCCGTTTGTGAAACGCTTAGCGGCAAATTTAACCGTCGGCACGAAGTCACCGGATGCGGTGCCATTGGACCGGTGGGTGCCTTATGTTGGAATTCAAAGTCAAATCATGCGCGCTTTCGAAGTACTCGCACTATTGAATGTCCAGCCAAAACAATTAGAACCCCGCATAATGCTTACCCATGCCGATCGCCGCGAGATCGGCCCCTTCATTAGTGATATTTCCGGACCGCTAATAGTTATGCACCCAGGCGCCAGAGATCCACGCCAGCGTTGGCCCGCCGAAAAATTTGCGCAGGTTGCTGATGGTCTAGCAGCAGATGGAGCAAGCGTTGCGTTGAATGGCGTGGCAGAAGAGCGCGACATTATCGCGGCGGTGTTATCCCACATGCAAACCCCTGCGATCAATCTTTGTGGCCGATTGTCGTTAGGGGGCTTAGCCGGTTTGATGTCGCAAGCGGCGGTAGTGGTGTCCAATGACTCTGGCCCCTTGCATCTGGCAACCGCAGTGGGAGCCTCCACCGTCGGCATTTTTTGGTGTGGCAACTTAATCAACAACATGCCTATCAATCGTACACGCCATCGTCCCGCAGTGGGTTGGCGATTAAATTGCCCGCGTTGTGGACGCAACACGCAAACCGAGAATTGCAACCACCAAGAATCATTGGTTGCCGACGTTTCCGTCGAGGAAGTCCTCCATTCCGCGCGAGACTTACTTGCGCAATCCGCTACTCCCTGGGGATTACACTAATACGCCCATCGCCTTCGAAGTGAGCAATTTCTACCTGGGTCAAATCATCAGCCCCTGCTACGGAGTTGCGCCCTTAATTCTTCCTCGGTAATAAATTCACGACGTATGTTTTTGCGCCGCGCCAGCGAGCAACACAATCATTAACAAGTCCGGTGTTGAACCCAGATTTTCCATTAGCACTCTGCTGCGGCCGCACAACGCACTGAATCCGCGCAAGAAAAGAGGAAAATCAGTCTGTCACCGTAGAGTGACTACGCCTCCGACTGTTTTTCATCTTTTCTCGCCCCTCTTCAGCACCTTGCGCACCCT
>JANPPH010000155.1:0-3016 GCA_031428395.1 Gammaproteobacteria bacterium | reverse complement strand
CTCGCTCTGAGCGTGTCATTGGCAACCGGCTTTAACCCAGATTTTCCATTAGGCTCGTAGCGAGGGTGCGCAAGGTGCTGAAGATGGGCGAGAAAAGATGAAAAACAGTCGGAGGCGTAGTCACTCTACGGTGACAGACTGTTTTTCTTCTTTTCTCGCGCAGATTCAGTGCTTTGTGCAGCCGCAGCAGAGTGCTAATGGAAAATCTGGGTTAACATGCGGCTGCAGTTTGGTGTAACTCAACTATTCGGAAGGTTAGGGTTGCTATGGTGGGAGATTGCAATGCAAGTGTGGGTTGATGCAGACGCTTGCCCCAATGTTGTTAAAGACATTCTTTATCGTGCCGCGCAGCGGGCGCGGGTTTTGCTTACGTTAGTCGCCAATCAACCGCTGCGCACCCCCCCATCGCCCTTCATAAAAACCATTCGCGTCGCGGCGGGATTTGATGTGGCGGATAACACAATAGCCCAGCAAGTTCAGAGCGGGGATTTAGTGATCACTGCTGACATCCCACTTGCTGCGGCGGTGATCGAAAAAGGCGGTTTCGCGCTCAATCCCAGAGGGATGTTTTACACCCAAGAAAACATCCAGCAACGCTTGGCGCTGCGCAATTTTATGGATGAGTTGCGGGGTGGCGGGGTCCATACAGGCGGGCCGCCAGTGCTAAGTCTGAGCGATCGACGTGAATTTGCAAACCATTTGGATCGTTTTTTAGCAAAGAAAACCTAGTGTCGTGGCGCCACTCTTGACGAGGTCGCGTGTGGGAAATGTTGCGTTGATCCGTCAGTCCACAAGAAAGTAGCCAAGTAGCGTTTTGGGCATTGCGCAGTATGTTCAGCCTGGAAGGGGCTTGGTGGCGCATGCTATGGTATTATTCCGGCCTCATGTTGCGCCAAGATTTTCACTATTCATTACCCCCAGAATTGATCGCCCAAGAACCGTTGCCCACCCGTAGCGCCAGTCGGATGCTTTGTTTGGACGGGGCGAGCGGTGTGTTGCGCGATCGCTATATTGCGGATGTGACTGAATTGCTGCGGGCGGGCGACTTATTAGTGTTCAACGATACGCGTGTCATTCCAGCGCGTTTTTTTGGCGTTAAAGCCACCGGCGGTAAAGTCGAGGTGATGCTCGAGCGTATTCTGAATACCCATCGTGCCTTGGTGCAAATTCGTGCGAGTAAAACACCCAAGGCCGGGAGTCTGTTGCGGCTGAACGATTGCGTCGAAGTCGAGGTGATCGGTCGCCAAGATGATTTATTTGAAATCGAATTTCACGACCCTCGGCCAGTATTGGACATCTTGCAGGCCGAAGCGACGTTACCGCTACCTCCTTATATTGAGCGCAGTGTCGCAGCCGCTGACGCCGAACGCTACCAAACAGTTTTTGCCCGCCACCCTGGCGCCGTTGCAGCGCCCACTGCAGGTCTGCATTTCGATCAGCCGTTATTATCGCAGTTAGCCAATAAAGGCGTGGAATTTGCCTTCGTTACCTTGCATGTTGGTGCGGGCACATTTCAGCCATTACGCACCGAGCGTATTGAAGATCATCGTATGCACTACGAGCAGGTTGAGGTATCAGCGCAGGTGTGTGAACAAGTCACCGCGACACGCTCGCGAGGCGGACGTGTGGTCGCCGTGGGCACGACAGCGGTACGCAGTTTGGAATCCGCTTCGCAACAAAGCGACATTGCGCCTTACCAAGGCGAAACCAATTTATTCATTTACCCCGGTTACCGTTTTAAGAGTGTCGACGCCCTCATCACCAACTTTCACCTGCCAGAATCCACTCTTCTGATGCTGGTATGCGCCTTTGCTGGGTACACCAATGTGATGGCCGCGTACCACCACGCAATTGCACAACGCTATCGCTTTTTTAGTTACGGCGATGCCATGTTTTTGCTTCCTAACTCGGCCGCCCGGCAATGAAATTTACCTTACTCAATACCGATGGTCTTGCCCGTCGCGGCCAATTACATTTCGCCCGTGGCGTAGTAGAAACACCGGCATTTATGCCAGTTGGCACCTACGGCACCGTCAAGGCCATGACCCCTGAAGAATTACAAGGGATTGGTGCGCACATCATTTTGGGCAATACCTTTCATCTGATGTTACGCCCCGGAATTGAGGTGATAAAAGCGCATGGCGATTTACACAAGTTCATGCACTGGGAAGGCCCAATCCTCACTGACTCGGGCGGATTTCAAGTATTCAGTTTGGGCAAAATGCGCAAAATTAGCGAGCAGGGCGTCGAGTTTCGTTCCCCTGTAGATGGCAGCTTGGTTTTTCTAGATCCCGAACGTTCCATGGCAGTTCAGCGCGCTTTAGGCGCAGACATTGTGATGATCTTCGATGAATGCACGCCTTATCCCGCCACCCAGCAAGAAGCGCGTGACTCCATGGAGCTATCGTTACGCTGGGCCTTGCGCAGTAAAGTGGCTCACGCTGATAACCCTGCCGCGTTATTTGGCATCGTTCAAGGTGGCATGTACAGTGACTTGCGCAAACTATCCTTGCAAGGTCTGGTCGACATCGGTTTTGATGGTTATGCCTTGGGCGGTCTGTCAGTCGGTGAACCCAAGGAGGACATGTTGCGGATGTTGGACGAAGTACCGCCGCTAATGCCCACCGATAAACCGCGTTATGTGATGGGTGTGGGCACCCCACAAGATCTCGTCGAAGCAGTCCGTCGCGGTATCGATATGTTCGACTGCGTGATGCCCACCCGCAATGCGCGTAATGGCCATTTGTTCGTGCGCCGCGGCGAAATTCGCATCCGCAATGCGCAGTATCGCGACGATACAAGGCCGCTTGACGACCAATGCGCTTGTTACACCTGCCGCAACTATAGCCGCGCCTATCTTCGCCATTTAGATAAATGTAACGAAATACTTGGCGCCCGCTTAAACACTATCCATAATCTTTTTTATTACCAAGAATTAATGCAAGCACTGCGAGAGGCAATCAGGCGCGGCACGCTTAATAGTTTCATCGGGGATTTTTACGCCAATCGTCAAGGC
>JANPPH010000154.1:0-4422 GCA_031428395.1 Gammaproteobacteria bacterium | reverse complement strand
CATTAAGATGGGCGAGCATTTTTGCATGCCCTGATTCGTCTGATTGATGCGCAAAGATGCAGTAGTCGAGAACACTAGGTTCCAACTTTGCCGCCACCAACAGTGCGGCGGTGACGATGAATCCGTCGATCAATAAAATTGCCCCTGACTCTGCCGCTTGCAGCATCGCGCCTACTATCATTGCTATTTCAAATCCGCCGTAGGTGGCAAGCACTGTCATGGGATCATCGCATTGGCCGTGTTTTGCGATAGCGCGCTCAAGTGTGATGCGTTTGTTTTCTATTCCCGTGTCGTCAAGCCCGGTACCTCGGCCCACACAGTGTTGCAATGGCAGCTCGCACAATAGACTCATCAGTATTGCTGCGGCAGACGTGTTGCCGATGCCCATTTCGCCAAAGCCAAATACGTTGCTACCCGCTGCGAGCTGTTGGCGTACCAACTCAGCACCTTTGGCTATTGCTTGCTGGCATTGCGTCAATGTCATCGCAGATTCGTGCAGAAAATTGCGCGTGCCTCTATCAATTTTTGCATTGGTTAATAGTGGATGCGTTTCGAAGTCATGGTTGACGCCTGCATCGACGACTAAAAGCGCCAATCCGTTTTGTTTGGCGAACACATTAATCGCCGCGCCTCCATTTAAGAAATTCATCACCATCTGTTGAGTTACGGCTTGTGGATACGGGCTAACGCCTTCTGCAGTGATGCCGTGATCGCCTGCGAAAATCATGATGATGGGCCGATTGAGGCTAGGGGATAGGGTGTTTTGTATGGCGCCTATTTTGAGTGCGAGTTGCTCCAGTTTTCCTAACGCACCAAGTGGTTTAGTTTTATTGTCGATCTTGTGGCGTAGCGCGGGGATAAGATCAATGCTTACGGGTTGGATGTTGAATTTTTTCATAGTTGTGCTCGTTTTCACAGAGGTTGTTTCGGTGGAGATGCTATTGCCCCAGGTGTTTTCAAATAACAGTGAAGACAGTTGTTGTCGCGTCGCCCACCCTTCAAGTTCCAACATCGGGCGTGGATAAAATGCTTCAACATGACCAAGGCAAAGAATCGCCACGGGTTTGCCGCCAACAGGAATGTTCAGTGTTTGGCGTAGAATCTCGGGATCAAACAGCGACACCCAACCCATGCCTATGCCTTCAGCGCGCGCGGCAAGCCATAGATTTTGAATGGCGCATGCGACGGAGGCAAGATCCATCTCCGGCAGTGTGCGGCGTCCAAAAATATGTTCGTCGCGTCGATCCATTAATGTCGCGACGAGAACTTCTCCACATTCACGCACGCCTTCTACTTTAAGGCGCATGAACTCATCTTCTCTTGCACCGAGCGCCAGCGCCGTATTGCAACGTTCGGTCTCAACCTGCTCATAAAGCTTTTGGCGTAATGTGGGACAGGTGATGCGGATAAAACGCCAAGGCTGCATGAAGCCGACACTGGGCGCTAAGTGGGCGGCTTCCAATAGGCGTTGCAGTAAAGTGGGATCAATAGGATCAGGCAAGAAATGGCGCATGTCGCGACGCTGCGCAATGGCGCGATACACCGCAGCTATCTCTGAATCGTTAAATCGGTTCATGGCAAAATAATTGCGCGGTGGCAACTGGGTTAGAAGGGAAGTAAAAATGCAAATAGCTTGCGACCAGATTTCTAACGCGGTACAGCGCTTCGCCTGGCGAAGTATTGTGTAAGCGTGTGGCGTGAGAAAATGGATCGATAGACATTTCAAGTCGCGAATGGTGAAAAGTGTGACCTCGCATATCGCCGCCCGGTAGAGTCGCGGTTTGGTAACCAAGACCGACAAGTTTTGTTTGCATGATCGCTGTACCTGCGAGTATCCCCACCATCTCCGCGTGTGCGCCATGTTGATCGGTTAACGATTCGAGCAAGTAAAGCATACCGCCACATTCGGCATAAATCGGCTTATTCTCCAAAAAATGCTTGCTTAACGCTGCTTTCATTGCGGTATTCGCGCCTAAACGCGCAAGGTGCAATTCAGGATAGCCGCCGGGTAAATAGATGCTATCGGCGTCGGGCAGTTTGCTATCGCTCAAGGGCGAGAAGAATGTTAAGCGAGCCCCCATAGCGCGCAATAGATCGAGGTTGGCGGCGTAAATGAAAGAGAACACAGCGTCTTGCGCGACCGCGATATGCGTATTGGATAACAGCCTCGGTGGTGTTTGTGGTGTTGTAGGCATGAACTCTACTGCGCGTGGTAAGCTGGCTACATCGAAGGTCGCGATCGCTTCAGCCGCGCGGTTCAAACTTACGTCAAGGTCACTAATTTCTCCGGCTTGGACTAGCCCAAGATGTCGACTTGGCAACGACCATTTGTCATTGCGCGCCAAGCCGCCTAAATAAGCGATGTCGCTAGGCATGCCTAGCACGATCATTTCAGCATGGCGCGCGCTGGCAATGTTGTTGGCGAAAACACCGGCGAAGGGTACACGTGGCTGAAAGGTGGCCAATCCGTGTGCGATTGCGCCAAAGGTCTGCGCCATCGACGCTGCATTAATCACTGCAACAACCGGCACGTTGAAGCGTTCGGCTACATCAGCGCTACTCGGTACGCCATCGAATAAGCCCATGACTCCTTCGATCAAGATGATGTCCGCCTCACCTGCCGCTTCATATAACAAGCGCGCACATTCAGCCTCACCCGTCATCCATAGATCGAGCTGGTAAACGGGTTGGCCGGATGCCTGTTCGAGAATCATGGGGTCAAGGAAGTCAGGACCAGTTTTAAATACTCTGACATTACGCCCTTGATTGCGATGATGGCGCGCGAGCGCTGCGGTGACAGTCGTCTTGCCGTGATTGGAACCGGGGGCGCTGAGGATTAACGCTGGGCAGTAGCGTTTCTTCACGCGCTAAAACTCCACGCCTTTTTGTGCTTTGACGCCTTGTTCTTTGTACGGATGTTTTATCGCGCGCATCTCGCTGACTAAATCTGCCAGCGCAATTAGTTCCTCAGGTGCATGGCGGCCTGTAACAACGATGTGTAGACGCTCGCGGCGTTTGGCAAAGACATCGAGCACCTCTGCAAGATCTAAATATTGGTATTTGAGCACGACATTGAGTTCATCAAGAATGACCATGTCATACGATGCATCGTTTATCATGCGCAGTGCTTCCGCCCAGCCTTTGGCGGCAGCAGCGGTATCGGCTACACGGTCTTGCGTGTTCCAGGTGTAGCCTTCGCCGACACAATGGAAATCGCAACGCGGGTGTTGGCCGAGAAATTCGCGTTCGGCGCTTGCTATTTTTCCTTTGATGAACTGTACGACGCCCAGTTTCATACCGTGGCCGAGTACCCGCAAGCCCATACCAAAAGCAGCGCTAGATTTGCCTTTGCCAGTGCCGGTATTGACGATTAACAGGCCTTTTTCTATTTGCGCCGCAGCGAGTTTTTTTTCAAAACCCTCTTTGTGTTTCTGTGTCATGCGTTTGTGTGATTCAGGATCTGTTTTCACTGTATGGCTCCGAATTAATACCATTGCGTACCAGTAATATCATTGAATAGCTGCGCGACGAGTGCGCGATCCAAGTGATAGCCAATGAACACGATCTCGGAATTTATGGAGTCGCGTGATTCTACTGTACTGCTAATTCGTTTGCGCACACTTTGGAGTAACAACTGTTGTCTATTCTGAGCTAGGCTACGAATATGGGCGAAACCTTTGCAGCGTAGAATGGGTTGCGCATCTACAGCTTTTTCCAATGCGAGTGTAAGTGCATTGGCATCTTGCGGTTCACTACTTCGTAACACAAATGACAGCCAGCCCGGATCATGTGCATGAAAATGTTTGTGAGTTTGGAGGCCGTGAACATGGGCGCTAATCCCAGAGTGACTATGGCCGTCTAATCCATTTACAAGAGTGTGCTTAGAATGCGCAGTGTAGGTCGTTTGATGTAGCTTCAAACCCATCGCTAGCCGAATATCTAACTGCGCATGATAGGCTAGTTCGATAAAGCGTATGCCGGGCGCGCGTCGTCGTATTTCAGTCTCCGCTTTGAGCAAGGCGTTTTCTTCGAGGTTGTCGATTTTGTTGAGTATGACCACATCGGCGCTCTCAAGCTGGCGTTTGAAAAGTATGGCGGACGAAAGTACTGACGACGGAAACGCCTCGGCAGTACTTGATCGATCGAGGTCAAATCCACTGGCAAGTAATAACGGTGTATCGACGACAGCTAAGGTGGCATCCAAAATAAAATCGTCGCAGAGTGCTGATCCTTGGAGCGCTTCCATCACGGCGGTTGGTAAGGCGAGTCCAGAGGTTTCGATCAGCACGTGGTAGATGTGTTCGCGGAGCTTGGCGATTTCACTTAAGGTTGAAAGAAATCCATCTTCTGCGTTATAGGCGATTAGCCCAGCGGCAATATCGTAAACTTCCACTTCGGGTTCATTGCTGCGCATAATTGCGC
>JANPPH010000153.1:0-2202 GCA_031428395.1 Gammaproteobacteria bacterium | reverse complement strand
CGGGTGACTCAATCGCTTTACGGATACGGTTGGCGACTTCGGCGACTTCGGCGCGGCTGGTAATTTTGGGTCACAGTACGGCGAATTCATCACCACCCAAGCGCGCCACAGTGTCCGAGGCGCGCGTACAAGTCAGCAATTTGCTTGCAACATCTTGCAAAATTAGATCGCCGACATGATGGCCCAAGGAATCGTTGGCAACTTTGAAGCGGTCAAGGTCGATGACGATGAGTCCATGGCGGGTTTGTTCCCTGCGGGCGCCTAAAATGGCTTGTTGGAGTCGATCATGGAACAAGACTCGGTTGGGCAGCTTTGTTAAGCCATCGTGCATTGCGCGGTGTTCGAGCTCGCGATTTGCGCTAGCGAGTTCGACGGTGCGCGCACTGACGCGTTGCTCGAGCTCTTCGTTGAGTTGTTGCAAGGCGTGCTCTGCGTCGACTCGTTCCTGGGCCGAGATTTCCAATTGCTTTGACATGGCGTTGAAGGCTTTGGCAGTTTCGGCGAGTTCATCGCGGCCCTTTACGGGAATTTGATAACCAAGCCAACCACTCGCGATGCGTTGCGAGCCAGTTTGCAAAGAGGCTAGGCCGCGTGTTAGGTAAGTGCCTAAACCAAACGAGAATAATCCCACCAAAAACATTTCCACGAGGGCAATTAAGATATTGTTAGACCGCGCTTCTGTCACTAGGCGCATCAGGTTTTCGGTCGAGATACCCAGTTCAACACGACCATAGTTGGTGCCATCTATATTGATCTCTGCAAAAGCATCGAAGACGCCGTCATCCACCTCTGCAACGTTACGATCTTCCCGAAATGGGCGCTTTAGTGCGGCCGGATCGCCCCCTTCAGCCAGCACGGCATTGAGTCCCACGATGCGCGAGTAGACGATACCAGGATTACCTAAGACACCATCCGTGAAGCTTGAGAGCGAAGAAAGATCGGTGGAGAGCACGGCATCTTTGGTGGTGGAGGCAAACACGCGTGCCGTGGTGTAGGCGCGGTTACGCAGCTCGTCTTCGTTAGAGGTTTGCAGGTAGTTGAGGCTCGTGACAATTAAGACCACAAGCGCTACGGCTTCAATGCAAGCGATGCCGAGTATAGTCTTGAGTCGGAACGATAACATCAGTGTCTCACTGCTTAGTGATTTCTTTGACGATGTCACCCAAGGCGCGCATGTCCGCATATTCGGCATCGGTCGCACTGACAATGCCTTTAAAGGTTAAATGCGTTAGCACTTGGCGGCCGACGGGATCTTGCTCCATCGCTAATAGCGCGGTTTTTATTTTTTCCACGACTTCTGTCGGAACGCGTGGGTGCGCTGCAATGGCGTGTGGGGTATAAGTAGATGATTGCCAAAGAATGCGCAATTGATCGCGCTGCTCTGGTTCCAACGATTCGTACAACCGTTCTATCGTGCCACCCGCAGGATACAATCCCTTTATGACAGTTTTGAATACGGAATCGTGTGAGGCGACATACACGGGCTTCACCTTGATGCCATCTTTCTTTAACTGCGCCAGTGGCAGTATGGTGGCGGCGATAGCGAGCGGGCCGGGGAATGCTATTTGCGCTCCTTGCAAATCTTCGATGGTTTTGTACGTGCTGTCTTTGCGCGTAATAATGATGCCTTTGAGTTTGCGATCCTTTTCCTTGGCAAAAACTTCATAGCCGACGTGTTTATGCACGACGGTATAGTGATAGGGGCTCATATAAGAAATATCGAACTCGCCCTTATCAAGGCGTTGATCGTAGACTGCCACTTCGCGGGCAGTACGAAATTGGAAGCGGTAGCCGGTTTTCTGCGTTAAATACGAGAACAGCGGGTTCCACAGATGGGCAACTTCTGAGGGTGATTGTTGCGGCACGACACCAAAAATTAGCGTTATTGGTTCTTTAGCGGCCTGTGCGGCGTTGACGCCGCCCCATAAAAATACACAAATTGTGTATAAAAACAGTCTATTGACAATATCTGTCATACTTTTTTGCCGCTTTTGGAGTTTGTGGAAAACGCTTGGGTGCGTGTTGTTACACTATTTCGGCACTTGCGCTGTTGTCTTGAACCCAGATTTTCCATTAGGCTCGTAGCGAGGGTGCGCAAGGTGCTGAAGAGGGGCGAGAAAAGAAGAAAAACAGTCGGAGGCGTAGTCACTCTACGGTGACAGACTGTTTTTCTTCTTTTCTCGCGCAGATTCAGTGCGTTGT
>JANPPH010000152.1:0-2809 GCA_031428395.1 Gammaproteobacteria bacterium | reverse complement strand
ATGGCGGTGATGGCTGGATATAAGCGGGGTTGGTGTGGTGAGTTTAATCCGGAGAGTTCGGGTCTCAACCGTGATTTAATCTGGTTTTTAGGCGCTTTTGGGTTAGGCGCTGTGGCGATCTTTGTGCCACATGAACAACGTCTAGTACGTGGTCTAATCGCTGCGACGTTAGTGCTAATTTATTTTCTTTATATTCTGGCGACATTGCGTGCGTCGAGTAAATTGGTGGAAGAGGGCCACGCCACGGAGGCCGATCATCCCCTTTACTTGTCGCGCATCGGTTTGCCCTGCAACAGATTGTTTATTGGTGTGCAGTTGGCATTAGGCTTGGCCTTGATTGTCATTGGCGCGCGCGGTTTTGTGCATGGAATTGAATCATTGTCTGCGGCAATCGGTGTCTCAGCGTTGATCTTGTCCTTGCTGATAATACCAGTGGCGACGGAGTTGCCCGAGAAGATCAACAGTATTCTATGGATACGGCGTGGCCGCGACACCTTGGCATTCGGTAACATTACAGGCGCGATGGTATTTCAGGGCAGTCTATTGCCCGCGATGGGGATTATGTTGACCCCGTGGGAGGCGCGGCCGGAAGTGTTGCTGGGTGTAGGCTTAACGTTGCTCGCAACTACTTATCTTTATATTTTGGCGAAGCGCGGCCGACTTCGGCCGTATCATTTGATTTTTAACGGTCTTTGTTATGTGGCCTTTTTCGCAACGTTGAGTTTTTAATCGCCATGTTAAGTTATCGTCACCACTTTCACGCAGGCAACTTTGCAGATGTCATGAAGCACGCCGTACTAACCATGTTAGTGCAGTCGCTTCAGCATAAAGACAAAGGTTTTTGTTACGTCGACACGCATGCAGGAGCGGGGCGTTACGACCTGCAAACATCGGAGGCACAAAAGACGCTTGAATATAAAACCGGGATTGCTCGGCTGTATGATCTGCAAAGCGTGCCGAAGAGTGTTAACGGCTACCTTAATGTTGTGCGGCAACTCAATAATTTTACTAAACTGCGGTTTTACCCAGGATCACCGCGACTGGTACGGTCGTTGTTACGTCCCCAAGATCGCATGGCGTTGCTGGAACTTCATCCCACCGACGTAAGATTATTAGCGGAAGAATTTGCAAACGATAAGCAAGTCACCGTGTATCACCAGGATGGCTATGAAGGATTAAAAGCCTATTTACCCCCCGCTGAGCGGCGCGGTCTTGTATTAATCGATCCTGCCTTCGAATTAAAGACGGAGTGGACAAGCTTAGTTGAAGGCTTGAAAGAGGGTTGGCAGCGTTGGCCCACGGGGATGTATGCCTTATGGTATCCCATCCAGGAACGCGTCGCGGTGAAGCGTTTTTATCGGCAATTGGCACAAACAGGCATCCCTAAAATACTCGCCACTGAACTGTGTATTTATCCTGACGATACCGCGAAGAATCTCAATGGCAGTGGAATGGTGATTGTCAATCCGCCTTACCAAATGGATGCGCAGTTGCGGACGATGCTGCGTTGGCTATGGGAGAGTCTGGCCGTGGATGGGCAGGGTGGGGCTAGAGTGGAGTGGCTGGCGCCCGAGTAAGTGCTTCCAATCATGGTGCTTTCGTTGAACCATGAAACGAGCCGCGATAAGTCATCAAATATCCAGCGCAAATTCGTCCGCATTGCCGAAGTAGTTGCTGGGAGTCAGCGCCTTTAACCGAATTATTTCCGCCTCGGGAATGGTCAGCGTTTCAATAAATTCATGGAGAATTTCGCGGTTGACGCGACGGCCACGGGTGAGGTCTTTGAGTTTTTCATAAGGCGATTCGACGTTATAGCGGCGCATAACAGTTTGAATCGGTTCGGCTAGAACTTCCCAGGCATCGTCAAGATCTTCTGCCATGCGTTGTGGGTTGCCCTCAAGCTTGCGGATGCCAGCGAGGCAAGATTGGTACGCGAGAATGGAGTGGGCGCTAGCAACGCCAAGGTTTCGCAAGACTGTAGAATCACTTAAATCCCTCTGCCAGCGCGAGATGGGCAGCTTTTCGCTCAAGTGGGAGAAGATCGCGTTGGCCAAACCTAAATTGCCTTCGGCATTTTCGAAGTCAATGGGATTGACTTTGTGTGGCATGGTCGAGGACCCGATTTCTCCGGCCACCGTTTTTTGTTTGAAATAGCCTAACGATATGTAGCCCCACGTGTCGCGACAGAAGCTTAGGGTTATTGTGTTGAAGCGACTGACGGCGTTAAACAACTCAGCCATGTAGTCGTGGGGTTCAATTTGTGTGGTGTAGGGGTTCCAGTCTATGCCAAGTCGAGTAATAAAGTGTTGGCTCATGCTTACCCAATCGACATTCGGATAGGCTGCAAGGTGGGCATTGAAATTGCCGACAGCGCCGTTGAATTTGCCCAGCAGTGGCACCATGACGACTTGTTCGCGTTGGCGACGCAAACGATAGGCAAAATTCGCCATCTCCTTGCCTAAAGTTGTGGGTGTAGCGGGTTGGCCATGGGTGCGCGATAACATGGATTGCGAAGCGTAGCAGTGCGCAAGATCCGCGATTGCATCAATCACTTTATCCATCAATGGCAATAATACCTGGCTGCGAGCTTCGCGTAGCGCCAGCGCATAGGCCAGATTGTTGATGTCTTCGGAGGTGCAGGCAAAGTGAAAAAATTCACTGATGGCCATTAGTTCTGGGTGGCCTTCAATCTTTTCTTTTAAAAAATATTCGACCGCTTTCACGTCGTGGTTAGTCCGGCGCTCGATGTTTTTGACGCGTTGCGCATCCTCAATACTAAAATTGTCGATCAAACTATCCAATACCTTCA
>JANPPH010000151.1:0-3562 GCA_031428395.1 Gammaproteobacteria bacterium | reverse complement strand
CATTAGAAATGAGGTCTAATGGGAAATCTGGGATGAACCCCGCTTCGGTATTTTTTTAACAAACGCCTCCTCGTGGATCTGGTTTACCATCAACGATGGCGTCCATTTTTTTTGAGCGTACCTACGCTGCTGCATGCATGCTTCAAGCCGCCACGCCCAGGTTGAAGCGCAGCATGGCTTCCATGTCGGCGGGACGTGGCAGAATGTCTCTGGTCAGGTGTTCGATGAATTCCTTTTTGCCGATCGACAGACTTGGGTTCCAGCGCTTCTCGAAACCGAGCGTGGATGACGGTTTGCCAGATAAACCCACCCCGCAGGCGCTACCGGCCTGATGGCCTGGGAAGATTTCGATCTCGTCGGGTAGCGACAGCAGCTTGGCGTGCAGGCTGTCGTAGAGGACACTGGCCATCTCCTGCTCCCGTCCGGCTAGATCGGGCCGACCTACAGCCCCGACAAACAGTGTGTCGCCGGTGATGACGAACCAGGGCGCTTCGCCGCGCCGCTGATCGGTGACAAGTAGGCAGATGCTGTCCGGAGTATGGCCGGGGGTGTGTAATACCGTGATTTTGACGTTGCCGACGTCGAGCACCTGCCCGTCGCGCAAGGGCTCGAAGCCGAAGTTCACCAGAGATCGGTCTGACTCATGCAGGCAGTACAGTGCGCCAACCTTCGTCGCTAGAGTCCGCCCACCGGAATAGTGGTCGGCGTGAACATGGGTATCGATGACCTGCGTGATAGTGACGTTGGCTTTCCTGGCCTCGTCGGTGAACCATTCTTCGTCGCCCGCGACAACATCCACGGCAACGGCCTTGCCTTTGCCGACGCAGCCGAAGAAGTACGACAACGATGATTCTTTAGTGGCGAGTTGTTTGAAGAACATGGTACCTCCTTGAAATGCCAGCGCCTCAAGTCGTGCGCAGAGTTATGCGGCTACTGCTCCAAATCACGGCGTTTCTGTTCGTACTCTTCCCGCTCGATCTCTCCGAGCGCATAGCGCTCCTTGAGAATTTCGAGCGGTGTTTTCCGTGGCACATCGTGGCGCTCGCCCCAGGGCGTTCCGAGCCAGCGGATAAGGACGACGACCCCCAAAACGATCAGTACCCAGACCAAGATCATCGAGACCCAGCCTAGCCCCATTCCCCAATTTGGCCAATCCATCATGACAAACCTCTCAGAATACTAAGACCTTATCTGCCTCGACGGTCCAGTCAGCCAGCTCGGCAAGTGTTGACCGCTTGGTGCCAGGCGCCAGTTCGATATCCGTCATGCCCCGCGCGTCCAGGCAGGTGCCGCAGAGCCCGACTTCACCGTTGCGTGCGAGTTTCCCAAGCATGACCTGCAAGTTGTAGTAACCTTCCGGGACTTTTTGCCCAGTATGGGCGCAACCGACCGCATCTCCCATCAGGAATATGCGGATATGCAGCTCTTCCTTGCTGACAAGTGCGCCAGCGAGACGCAGCGCGTTATAGGCCCGTTCATTGCCGTACGGACCCTCATTCAGGATGAATAGGATCGAGTTCATTGTTCGCCTCCCGGCTGACTCATCGGTGTGCGCTCGACGGGCATCCCTGCCGCCTGCCATTCGCTGACGCCGTCAAGAATCTTTCGCGCGCGATAGCCCTTGCACGAAAGCAAATTCACCGCTTCATCCGAGAGCAAGCAGAACGGCCCGCGGCAGTAGGCGACGATTTCACGGTCATACGGTATTTCCGCCACGCGGCGCTCGATCTCGGCCAGCGGCATGGATCGAGCAAAGGGCAGGTGGGCCACTTGATATTCGTCCGCAGGGCGGACATCAATTACGATTACGTTGCCTCGGCGAGCCTTCTCAATCAGGGTCAGCTCGGTCAAGCTTGGAGAGCTTTTCAGGGGCGGCGACGATCTGTTGCAAGGCCAGGCGCAACTCGGCAAGGTGCTCTTCGGCGACCTGGCGGAGTGTCACCCAGAGGTGCGCAACATCAGCCCCGCTCAGGCGATATACCACGTATTTCCCGTCGCGTCGCCTTTCAACCAAGCGGGCTTCATTGAGTGCTTTCAAATGTGCGCTGGCCAGCTTAGTGTCAATGGACAACTCAGCCGCGAGTGCCTCAACCGTATGTTCACCTTGGGCGAGCAACTCCAGTAGCGCCAGCCGCTTAGGGCTGGAAACAGCTTTCCCAATCCGGGCGACTTGTTCATACAGAAGATCTTTGAGGTCTCGTTTATTCATACCAACATTCTAACGAACGTTGGTATGTTTGTCACTGGCACAATCATGCCTCCCTAAAATATTGAGTGTGCATCACATCCCGTGTTTTTTTCGATTATCGGAATGGGGGAACATATTGAATCTGGGAATCCAACGACCAAGCGGGGATTAGTTTTACCGTTGCCGACCCAGCAACAAAAAAAGCTATCGGCGCGGTAACGGTTGGAATAAATGTGAAGGCGTTGACTAAATAAAGTCCTGGTTTATAGTCGGGCTTCCTATGCAATCTACTCGCGGCCATCCGCGAGAAGATTGTGTGACTAACGCGTCTTATAAAGATCCGCATTCGCCATTAAAGGACGGCTTTGCTTTGCGCTGTCATTGCGTTGTTTACGCAGTTGGTTTAGATAAGTTTCGTCCACATCACCCGTGACGTATTTGCCGTCGAATACCGATGCGTCGAAATTTTCCAACTTTGCATTGCGCTTGCGCACGGCTTGCATCAAATCTTCCAAATCTTGATAAATTAACCAGTCAGCGCCGATCGCCTGCGCCACTTCTTCGGTGGTTTTGTCGTGCGCGATTAGCTCGGAGGCAGCAGGCATGTCGATGCCGTAAACATTGGGATAGCGAACGGGCGGTGCCGCGGAGGCAAAATACACTTTTCTTGCACCCGCTTCGCGTGCCATTTGGATAATCTGTTGCGAAGTCGTGCCACGCACGACGGAGTCGTCCACTAACAATACGTTCTTACCTTTAAATTCCAAGTCGATCGCATTGAGTTTTTGACGGACGGATTTTTTGCGCTCTTTTTGACCCGGCATGATAAACGTACGGCCGATATAACGGTTTTTAATAAACCCTTCGCGATATTTAACGCCTATCACATTGGCAAGCTGCAGGGCTGCGGTGCGGCTGGTGTCGGGAATCGGTATCACCACGTCGATATCGTGATCAGGACGCAGGCGTGTTAACTTCGCCGCGAGAGACTCGCCCATGCGCAGGCGCGCTTTATGCACGGAAACGTTATCCAAAATCGAATCCGGACGTGACAGATAAACCCATTCGAAGATGCACGGCGCATACGTGGGGTTTTCGGCACACTGGCGCGTATGCAAGTTTCCATCAATGTCGATGACGACCGCTTCGCCGGGTTCGATGTCGCGGATTAACTCAAAGCCTAGTGAGCTGATTGCCACACTTTCTGACGCGATCATGTATTCGGTGCCTTTGTCCGTCTCGCGTTTGCCAAATACAACGGGGCGAATGCCGTAGGGATCGCGAAAACCGATTACGCCGTAGCCTGTGACCATTGCGACCACTGCGTAAGCGCCGCGACAACGCCGATGCACGCCTGCGACCGCGGCGAAAATG
>JANPPH010000150.1:0-9633 GCA_031428395.1 Gammaproteobacteria bacterium | reverse complement strand
GGTGTTACGTTCGACCGAGCGATTTACCCAGATAAGCTTGCCCCTAGAATCAAACCAAGATTCCCAGCTGTAGGTATAGTCAGCAATAGCATGCAAGCGTTCTTCGTTGGCGTTCAATTCAGATATGCGCTGTTTTATTGCTTGAGCCATAGCATTGAAACTCTGGGTTAGAAGGCCGACTTCATCGTCGCGGGTTACCGGCAGTGTGATATCAATGTCGCCTTCTGCGAGTGCTCGACTCGCGGCGGTCAAGTGCGCGAGATGGCGAGTGAGCCAGTAACCGAGAAAACTTAGCACAGCAATGGATAGCAAAATTTCTACCCCTGCAATCAAAAGGCTTTCACGGCGTAGGCTCGATGTGGCATCGTGGAGGAACTGCATGGAGATGCCAAAACGCAAAAATCCGTAGTCGATGCCTGAAAGAGTCAAGGGTATTTTGGTGTCAAACACTGCTTCACGGTTCGCCTTTGCGGCGACAATGCTATTGTCTAAAGGTCGCGAATCATCCTCTCGCTCCCAACCACTCGATGCCACCATACGATGCGCCTCATCGTAAAGCACTAAATAGGCAATGCCGTTATCCGAACGCGTTTGGTTTAATGTTTCTTGTAAAGTGCCATAGTCTCGGGCGACAAGCGGGGCGATTAAGGTGTTATTGAGGAGGCTTTTTACTTCCGCAAGGCGCTGATTGGCCAGCTCGATGAGGTGTTTTTCTATTAGCCGTTCGCTATTGGCAACCAAAATGCTAAGTAGAATGACTTCTACTATTACACTGGCAAAGACCAATTTAAATCGTAGCGATCGAAAGGCGAACGGAAATCTCATGTCATGGGTGTCTCCAAACATGAAAATATTGCTGTGTAAGCGAAGGTGTTATTTGCATGACTTACTCGCCGAGATAGGCATGCCGTACCTGCGGATTAGTCAATAGAATACGCGCTTGGTCGTGTAATGTAATGACACCGCTTTCCATTACGTAACCGCGATGACTGACTTCAAGTGCCAGCTTGGCATTTTGCTCGACCAAAAGAATCGTCATCCCTTGTTGCGCAATATGTCGAATGGTTTCAAAAATTTTTGCGACCATTAGCGGCGCAAGCCCCATGCTTGGCTCGTCTAACAGCAACAGTTTTGGCTGCGTGAGCAGTGCTCTGCCCAACGCCAACATTTGTTGCTCACCACCCGATAAGGTTCCAGCCTTCTGATTACGGCGCTCATGCAGACGAGGAAACAACGTGTGTACGTAGTCTATGTCGCGTTTGATGCCTGCGCGGTCATGTCGCGTGTAGGCTCCCATTTCCAAATTTTCTTCCACAGTCAAACGACTAAAGATACCTCGGCCTTCAGGCACTAGCACAATTCCCTTGCGCACGATGGCGTGAGTCGCATGCTGTGTGATGGGCTGTTGTTGGTAGAGGATGGAGCCACTTGCTATCGGCAGCAAACCACACAGTGCCTTGAGTGTCGTGGTTTTACCTGCGCCGTTGGCGCCAATCAAACACACTAGTTCGCCGCTGGCGATCGTGAAATCGATGCCTTTGACGGCTTGCACGCCGCCATACGACACGACAAGATTTTTAACTTCTAAAAGGTTCACGCGATATCTCCACCTAGATAGGCTTCGATAACGCAGGGGTCGCGTTGCACCTGCGCAGGAACACCCTCGGCAATTTTTTTTCCATAGTCGAGCACGGCCACCCGGTGGCATAAACCCATCACTAACTTGACGTCGTGTTCGATCAGCAGCAGAGTTATGCCCAGTTCATTACTAAGGCGTTCCAATAATTTTTGCAACAGAACGCGCTCGCTTGGATTCATGCCTGCGGCAGGTTCATCGAGCGCGAGCAACTGAGGATTGGTCGCTAACGCTCGGGCAATTTCGAGTCGGCGTTGATCGCCATAAGAGAGATGTTTAGCAAGGGAACCGGCATGCGAACTAATGCCAACAATAGCCAAAAGTTCCTTGCCGCGCTTGCGCATAGCAGCCTCTTCAGCACGTACGGCAGGGCTGCGCAACACAGCGCCCAACACGCCCGCGTGGGTATGGCTGTGTTGCCCTACCATCACGTTTTCCAGCGCCGTCATGTTGGAAAATAAACGAATATTTTGAAAAGTGCGGGCTAAGCCAAGTTTGACTACGGCATGTGGTGCTAAACCTCGCAACTCATGGCCATTGAATAAGATGTTGCCAGACGATGCGCTGTATAGGCCCGTGAGAACGTTAAACATGGTGGTTTTACCCGCACCATTTGGGCCGATCAAACCGAAGATTTCCTTGCGCTGAATATTCAGGGACACATCACTCAGAGCATTCAAGCCGCCGAAGCTTTTGCTTACGTGCTGTGCTTGCAACAGGGGAGCGACCGTGTCCATTATTGATGCGTATCATAGGTTGAGCTACGTTCCTGCGTCAGCACCGGTTCCGATGCAGACAACTCGCGCGCGCGTTGTGGTGACGGCCATAAACCGGCAGGACGGTAGATCATCATTAGGATTAAAGCGAGACCGAAGATCAGCATACGCAGATCAGAAGGATCAACCACCACATATCCAAATAGGTAACGCTCTAGATCACCAATATAGCGCAGTGCTTCGGGCAACACCGTCAACAGTATTGCGCCGAGAATTACGCCGGGAATATGTCCCATTCCACCTAGCACTATCATGCACAAAATCATGATGGATTCGAGTAAATTAAAGCTTTCTGGGCTGACAAATCCTTGCAATCCTGCGAACAAGCCGCCGCTTAAGCCGCCGAACGATGCACCCATGGCGAAGGCTAAAAGCTTTATATTTCGGGTATTGATGCCCATGGCTTCGGCCGCAACTTCATCTTCACGAATTGCCACCCAAGCGCGACCAATGCGCGAATCCTGCAGTCGCAGCGAGATAAAAATGACGAGTAAGGTCAAGAACAAAAAAAGGTAATAAATGTTATAGCCGCCTGGTATGGACAAGCCCATCACTTCGTGAGTTTGATTCAATGAAAAGCCAGCAATGCGAAAAGGATCGATCAGATTAATGCCTTGTGGGCCATTGGTAATGTTGACGGGTGCATTAAGATTGTTGAGAAAGATGCGAATAATTTCGCCAAAACCAAGCGTCACGATAGCAAGATAGTCGCCGCGCAATCGTAATGTGGGGGCGCCGAGTAAGATGCCGAAAATGCCCGCGAATAATGCACCCAACGGTAAGATGATCCAAAACGGCAAATGCAAACCGAAGTGCGGCGAGGCGAGAAGGGCATAGGAATAAGCGCCCACCGCATAAAACGCGACGTAGCCTAAATCTAGCAAGCCCGCATAGCCGACGACAATGTTAAGGCCTAGTGCGAGCAGGATATAGAGTAGGGTAAAATTTAATACCCGAAGCCAACTACGGCCCAAACCGAGATCAACGAGGAAAGGCAACAACGCGAGCAACACACCGACACCGACGAAAGCCACCCAGGCGGCGCGTCGATCATGTTTTAACTTGTTGAACCATTGAGCGGAAAATAGCTTGCCCATGGAGCGTTAAGCCCGCTCCACAACGCGCTCGCCAAGTAGGCCGGAAGGGCGCAGTACGAGTACCAAAATCAAGACTAAAAAAGCAAAGGCATCTTGGTAGTGACTACCAAGAAAACCGCCAGTAAGGTCGCCGATGTAGCCTGCGCCAAGGCTTTCAATGACGCCAAGCAATAAACCGCCCAGCATTGCCCCCGGAATATTGCCAATCCCCCCCAATACCGCTGCGGCAAAGGCCTTTAAGCCAAGTATAAAGCCCATGTAATAATGCGCCAAACCATAGTAAGCGCCGACCATGACCCCGGCGATAGCAGCCAGGGCGGAGCCGATGATGAAGGTTAGGGAAATAATCGTGTTGACATTGACTCCCATCAAGCTCGCCGCCTGCGGCGACTGTGCCGTGGCGCGCATGGCGCGGCCGAGTTTGGTTTTTTGCACTAACAGCACCAGACTAACCATCAAGAGTACGGCAAAAATAAAAATGAATATTTGTAGGTTCGAAATGGTGGCGCCTAGAAAATCGTAACGCTGAATTGGAATAATGGCCGGGAACGAAATGTATTGCCGCCCCCAAATTATCATCGCAATATTTTGCAGCACGATTGACACGCCAATGGCAGTGATCAATGGTGCTAAACGTGGTGCGTTACGCAGCGGACGATACGCAACGCGCTCAATGACAAAGCCCAAGGCCATGCACGCGGGGATGGCGGCTAACACACCCATCAACACAATCATGATCCCAGGCAAATCGAATGAACTGCCGATCAACAAATTGATCACCGCCAAACTCACCATCGCGCCGATCATGGTTACTTCACCGTGGGCGAAGTTAATCAATTCAAGAATACCGTAGACCATGGTGTAGCCCAAGGCGACTAAGGCGTAAACACTACCCAGGATTAAGCCATTAATTAATTGTTGGACGAAGATTTCCAAATGGCAGGCCTTCCAGTTAAACCTAAAACCCCATGGCGAAGATTGCCACGCCTAAGCCGAATTCGTATTGAAGTCCACCCCTCATTCCAGCCCACCGACTCGTTGCAGTAGCGCCTGGATTCCCGCCTTCGCGGGAATGACAATTCTCTATTCTTCGGCATGGCTTGAGTGGTCATCTGATAAGGCCCCCACTCGAATGATAGAGTTGTAACCGCGGATTTATCCGCGCAGTAAACCTAAAAATGGCGTTGACGCTGCGTCGAAACCGCGACACATATTAAATTAAATCGACTCAAGTACTTCCCATTTGCCGTTTTTCACTTGGTAGAGAGTGATCACGCCGCCTTTAAGATCGCCTTTTTCATCAAAGCTAATTTTTGTTGTCACACCCTCGTGAGTGATGCTCGCCAGCTTCGGTAGGTATTTCGCAGGTTCCGTTGAATCGGCTTGTTGCATCGCTGCGATCATCACGTTGACGGCGTCATAGCAGTACGGTGCATAGAGTTGAATTTGGCCATACTTGGCGGTGAACTTTTCGCCAAAGGCCTTGCCTCCGGGCATTTTTTCAAGTGGCATGCCGGGCAGTGAGCTGTATGCCCCTTCTGCATCGACGCCAGCGAGTTTTATAAATTCAGGGGTGCTGGCGCCGTCGCCCGTGAGGAATTTGACGGTTAATCCCAGACCCCGGACTTGCTTCATCATCGGTCCGCCCTGGGCATCCATGCCGCCGTAAAATAGGAGGTCGGCTTTCACCGATTTAATTTTGGTCAAAATGGCCATAAAATCGGTTGATTTGTCGGTGGTGTATTCGCGCGCCACAATTTGCGCACCACTCGCTTTAGCTGCCTTTTCAAATTCATCTGCTAGACCTTGGCCATAAGCAGTCCGGTCGTCAATAATCGCTATTTTGGTCGCGCCCAATTGACGGGTTGCATACTCGCCGAGTACCTTGCCTTGTTGCGCATCGTTGGCCATAACCCGAAAGGCTGTTTTGAAACCTTGCGCGGTATAGGTCACGTTGGTTGCCGAGGGCGAGATTTGAACAATGCCTGCGTCGAAATAGATTTTGGAGGAGGGGATGGTGGTGCCGGAGTTGAGGTGCCCGATTACGCCTTTGACGTCTTGGTCCACAAGTTTTTGCGCGACTACCGTTCCTAAACGTGGATCTGCCTGGTCGTCTTCGCTCAGCAATTCAAAGTGGATTTTCTTGCCGCCAATGACGATGCCTTTAGCATTGGCTTCGTCAATGGCCATGCGGGTGCCGTTTTCGTTGTCCTTGCCAAGGTGCGACTGCGGGCCGGTGAGCGGTGCTGCGGCGCCAATTTTAACGATCTGCTCATTTGGCTGAGCGCTTGTTTGTAACGCTGTTGGAGTAGTGGCTGTATCGGTGCTTTCTTGTTTACCACATGCGGCGAGTGTCACGCAAAGCAGCGGGATAATGCCTTTTACAAGGGAGGAATACTTCATGGTCGTTCTGCCCTTCGATAAAGATGAATAATACTCCTTAGTGTACCTGAATTTGGTCCTCCACAAGAAAGCTCTTATACATAAAGTAAACGGTGCTTTTTGATGCAAGGTATCGCGTGCGTGGTGATGCATCGCCATGACTGTTATGCTAGTTGCCTTATCTCAGCGCAACGACTCCCCGGTTACTCTTGTGGCGAAAAACAAATCCTTGTTCACGTGTACAGAATGCGGCGCACAATCGCCAAAATGGATTGGCCAGTGTGTTGATTGCAATGCCTGGAATTCCATGGTGGAAGGCATCGCGGCGCCACCGCCCACAGGTGCTCGCACCGCGCGTTTTTCTGGCTATTCAGGCGGCGCTGGGGGTAGTGTCATCAAGCGCCTGCGCGATGTGCAGGCGGAGAGTCTAACCCGCGTTGGGACCGGCTTGAGCGAACTTGACCGCGTCTTAGGCGGCGGACTGGTGCCAGGTTCGGTGGTTTTGATTGGTGGTGACCCAGGTATCGGTAAGTCAACATTATTGTTGCAGTCTTTGGGTGCGTTGAGCGAACAATTTTCTGCCTTATATGCCACCGGCGAAGAGTCGCTTGAACAGGTAAGTCTGCGCGCCCAACGGTTGCATTTAACCATGGGCGATTTATCGTTACTCGCGGAGACTTCGGTTGAGGCGGTGCTGGCGCATGCCGTGCGTGAGCGACCACAAGTCATGGTGATTGATTCCATACAAACCATGTATACCGAGTTTTTGCAATCAGCCCCAGGGTCGGTGGCGCAAGTGCGCGAGAGCGCGGCGCAATTGGTGCGTTTTGCCAAGCAATCGGGCACAGCATTGTTTTTAGTTGGCCATGTGACGAAGGAGGGCGCGTTGGCGGGACCCAGAGTGTTGGAACACATGGTCGATACGGTGCTGTATTTTGAAGGCGATACCAATAGCCAGTATCGTATAATCCGCGCCATGAAAAACCGCTTCGGCGCCGTCAATGAATTGGGCGTCTTTGCCATGACTGAGCGTGGCTTGCGCGAAGTGGTGAATCCATCGGCGATTTTTCTTTCGCGTCACGACACCGATGTGCCGGGCAGCGCGATTATGGTGACGCGCGAAGGCACCCGTCCGTTATTGGTGGAGGTGCAAGCCCTGGTGGCAGAGAGCCACCTTGGTAATCCACGGCGTGTCGCGGTCGGCGTTGATCAAAATCGTTTGGCGATGTTACTGGCTGTGTTGCAACGTCACGGCGGCGTGGCCATGTACGATCAGGACGTGTTTGTGAACGTCGTGGGGGGCGTGCGTATCGGCGAGACGGCGGCCGATTTGCCGGTACTGTTGGCGGCACTTTCTAGCTTACGCAACCGTTGTTTGCCGCCCGCCACAGCCGTGTTTGGCGAGATTGGCTTAGCAGGGGAAATCCGTCCGGTGCAAAATGGTCAGGATCGTTTACAGGAGGCCGCTAAGCACGGTTTCAAACGAGCTATTGTGCCGAAAGCGAATGCGCCGAAGCGAAAGATGGAAGATATCGAGGTGATTGCGGTGTCGCGTTTGGGCGAGGCCCTAGATCAATTCTGAGCCAGCTCAACTGTGAAATTTGTAAGCTAAATGCTGAAGTTCGCGTTGAGCTAAATCAGCATCACCTAAATTTAACTCTACCAAGCGCCTCAAGTGCGTGACACTGTCAGCATCGATGCGCTGGCAGAGCAAGCCGATGCGTTGTTGTTGTCGATGGGCCACATTTACCATCATTACAATAGCAATTTCGCCGTCGCCAAGTTTAATCGTCAACTGAAATTCCTGGCCTTGCGTCCCTGGAAAATCCACCGGACAGTTAAGCAGCGCACCCGCAAGCGAAATGTCTATGAGCTGGCATATCCACGTTGTCGCGCTCAAAGCGTTTTGCAGAATAACATCACCGACAAAGGGAATGCGGCTAAAACGTCGCCTGTCTTTGTTGGTTACCTCATTCACATAAACCTCCAGAAATTATTTCGCGTGAGGCACAACGACGATTACTAGGACACCCTAACATCGCTAGTCTTTGAGTAACGTCTCCAATGTGCGCTCATAAATAGCCGACAATGCATCTAAGTCGGCAACGCTGACACATTCATCTATTTTATGAATGGTGGCATTGATCGGCCCAAGCTCCACCACTTGCGCGCCAGTGGGGGCGATGAAACGACCATCCGATGTCCCACCAGACGTAGACAACATCGCTTTGCGGCCCGTTATTTGGTGAACTGCAGCGGTGATAGCCTCAACTAAATCGCCTTCTGGGGTGAGGAACGGTTCGCCGGACAAGGTCCATTCCATATCATAGCTGACGCCGTGCTGGGCAAGGGTTTTTTCAACGCGATCCTGAAGTTGCTGTTGGGTGACGGCAGTTGAGTAACGAAAATTGAATAATATCTCCATATTAGGCGGAATGACGTTGGTTACGCCAGTGCCCGACTTAATATTCGAAATTTGGAATGTGGTGGGTGGGAAAAATTCGTTACCTTGATCCCACACTTCTTTGCATAACGCGGCAATCGCGGGGCTAGCGCGATGAATGGGGTTATCGGCCAACTCGGGATAAGCGACGTGTCCTTGCACCCCAAGAACCGTCAATTTGCCATTTAAAGAACCACGTCGCCCGTTTTTGATGACATCGCCAACATGTTCATGCCCCGTGGGTTCGCCAACCAAGCACCAGGTGATTTTTTCGCCACGCTTTTCCAGATGATCGACCACTTTTACCGTGCCGTTGATCGCCTGGCCTTCTTCGTCGCTGGTAATCAGAAACGCAATCGAGCCTTGATGATTGGGATGCGCGGCGATAAAGCGCTCACAGGCGGTAATCATCGCGGCCAAGCTGCCTTTCATGTCGGCGGCACCGCGGCCATATAGCATCCCATCGCGCACTTCAGGTTGAAACGGAAACGAACTCCACTGCATACCAGGCGGCACCACGTCAGTGTGGCCAGCAAACGCAAATACTGGGCCTTGCTCGCCGCGTCGCGCCCAAAAATTGGTGACGTTTTTAAAGCGCAATTTCTCGATCTTAAAGCCGAGTGCCGTAAGGCGGCTCATCATAATATCTTGGCAACCCGCATCTTCAGGTGTGATCGACGGACGGACAATTAATTCCATGGCAAGGTTTAGTGTACTCGGCATTGTGGGAACCTTATGAAGTTAAAGTATTGAGCCTATTTTGGGCGGGTCAAATGTCGCGCAACAATTCGTTGATGCCGACTTTGCTGCGCGTTTTATCATCGACTTGCTTCACTATCACAGCGCAATAAAGACTGTATTTTCCGTTATCGGCAGGTAAGCTGCCGGACACTACCACAGAGCCGCGCGGCACGCGTCCATAAAGGATTTCGCCGGTGCTGCGGTTATAGATGCGCGTACTTTGACCGATGAAAACGCCCATTGAAATCACCGACCCTTCTTCTACGATAACACCTTCGACAATCTCAGAACGGGCGCCAATAAAACAATTGTCTTCGATAATGGTGGGATTGGCCTGCAATGGTTCAAGTACGCCACCAATACCAACGCCTCCAGATAAGTGGACGTTTTTGCCAATTTGTGCGCAGGAACCGACCGTGGCCCACGTATCCACCATTGTACCTGAATCGACATAGGCGCCGATATTGACGTAGGAGGGCATCAGAATAACGCCAGGAGCAAGATAAGAGCCGCGTCGCGCGGTAGCCGGCGGGACAATGCGTACGCCGCTATCGTGGA
>JANPPH010000149.1:0-3945 GCA_031428395.1 Gammaproteobacteria bacterium | reverse complement strand
GGCTTATTGGCGCGTCCTAGGAGTGGACACGACTTTACCATTGTTTAATGAAACACCTACTAATGAAGCGTTACCCATGTTAACACCGCCCAGCGAAGGTGAAAACCTAGTTGCTGATTATGCAAGTCTTGGCCTCACCCTCGGCCGCCACCCGCTGGCCCTATTACGCCCACGTTTGGCCAAGCTACGCATCCTTAACGCGCAACAATTGCGCAATAAAGTGCCAGGCACTGTGATTCGAATTGCCGGGCTAGTCATCTCTCGCCAGCGCCCCGGCTCCGCCTCTGGCGTCACCTTTGTCACGCTTGAAGATGAGACAGGTCTTAGCAACATCATTGTCTGGCAACAACTCGCCGAACAACAACGCAGAACTTTACTTCAGGCACGCTTGCTTGGCGTTAGCGGAAAATTAGAACGCGAGGGCGACGTGTTGCATGTTATTGCTCACCGCTTAGAAGACCTTAGTCCATTGCTAGGAAAATTACATGTAGTCTCGCGTGATTTTCATTGATTGCTGAAAATCGATCGTTGTTTAATTTTTTACCGGCGCTTAGTCATCGATTTTTCTACGAGTATCTTCATAAAGAACATTGAACAAGAAGCCTAATTACCTAGAGTAGCGCTTCACCCAGTCAAATCGCGATCGAAAGTGTTAGAGTCATACAAATGTCATACTATATCACTACACTTTTTTCTCGTATTAAGCGACGAACTTCCGGCCACTACGTCCAAATTGCGCAAGGCACCTGCAAAACAAACTTTGTGAGTTACATCTTCAATTTTTCTCCACAATAATAAGGAACAGCCAATGAATAAGACCCTAATAGCTCTCGCGATAGGCGCGGCCTTGTCCGCCAACACGCATGCTGATTCAGCTGGCCACGGACCTATGGCATTCGACCCCATTGACGCATCCGCGTATGCGCAAATGACCAGCGATCCGACGGTATTAAACAAAGCGTCGTGGGTCATTCCTTCCGAATATAGCCAGTCCATTGTCTCGGATGAGTCGAAACTGGATATCTATCCGGGCAGTTCAGATTGGAACGACATGATCACGACGAATGAGACCCGTAAAGACGCAGGCCACTATCTTTATCGTGCACACGAAGTTCGACCAGGTGCGGATCTTAGTACGTATACGGGTGGTGCATTATCAGTGGTGGACGTAGAAACCGGGGCAGCCAAAGTATTAGTTCAACGTAAAGATTGGGAAGCCCTGGACGGTCTAGTCTGGACGCCATGGCATAGTCTTTTATTTGCCGAAGAAACCGGTAGCCCGAAATTACCGGATCCCAATGCACCCAACGCCAAACGCGGTTTGTTGTATGAACTCACTTTGAAGTCAAATGATCCAACTTCTGCGGCCAACGTAACCGTACGCCCCATGCTCGGCTCGATTGCGCATGAAGGTATTGAAATTGACGCCGAGGGCAACGTTTATGTGCTTGACGAAGACGCATCGGGTTCAATTTACAAATTCATACCTAAACGTTACGGCGATTTGAGTAGCGGACAATTGTATGCATTGAAAGTAGACGACAGCAGCAGTGGTGATCGTACTGGCCCGGCGCAATGGGTCGCACTGGACATGAATAAAGTCGTCGTTGATGCACGTGCTGCTGCCGATGACGTGGGCGCCACGGCATTTGGGCGTCCCGAAGATTTGGAACGCATTGGCAACACTTTGTATGTCGCAATCACCAGCGAAGCACGTGTACTTTCAATCGCGTTAGACAAAAACACCCTAGTGCGCAATTTCGTCAAAACGGGCGCCAATGTGCCTGAAGAGAATGAAGCCACCCAGGTCACCGGTTTCAAATCACCCGACAATCTTGCCAATGGCCCCGACGGCAAACTGTGGATCGTCGAAGACAATGTCCCCAGCGACATATGGGTTGCCGAACCCGACAACGATGGCGACGGCTATAGTGACGAGGTCAGTCTATTTGCTTCGCTCAAAGACAATGCCGCCGAGGGCACAGGCATTTACTTTGGCAAAGATCCACACACACTATTTGTAAACGTTCAGCATTCCGCTACAGGCAACGACAAAACAATAGCGATCACCCATCGCGATAAGGATTAACAAACAGTTGTCGCAAGCTCAATAAGAAGATGTGGCTCGGATTGAGCCGAGCCACACTGCAGTGTTTAGGACGTGCCCACCACCAGTTTTTGCACCAAGGCTCGCGCCGCACTGGCGCTCGATTGCGGGTTCTGACCCGTAATTAAATTGCCGTCTATTTCCACATGATCAGTCCAATCCGCTTGGGTCACCATATTCGCACCCGCCTCGCGCAAACTTGACTCAAGCAAAAAAGGCACACTCTTATCTAAGCCGACAGCGCGCTCTTCACTATCGGTAAAAGCCGCCATACGCTTGCCCGCAATAAGAAGCTCGCCTTGCGCATTGCGCACTTTCATCAATCCCGCAGGGCCATGACACACCGCAGCAATGAGCTTATCCTGCTTGGCAAACTCCGACAGAACCTTTTGTAAAGGAATTGAGTTCGGCAAATCAAACATCGTGCCATGCCCGCCCGGTAAAAATACCGCGACATAGTCTTGCGTCGACACCTGCGCCACGGGGCATGTAGTGTTCAATGCCGCAGCGGCTTTTGACCATGCAATGGCCTGTTCAGGCGTCGCTTGGCTGCGAGGGTCTATCGGCGCTGTGCCGCCTTTTATGCTCGCCACTTCCACCGCATAACCATGTTCAACAAACTCGTTGTACGGCACGGCAAACTCCTCTAGCCACAACCCCGTCGCGTGGCCATTTGGCATTTTGTCGCAACTGGTGACTATCATTAATATTTTTCCTCTCTCCATGTGTAATCTCCTCTTGTGTCAGTGAGCCACGTCAAAATACAATTTCCTTCTCTATAAGAATACGTGCTGGGAATCGCAGGCACTTCTATTTTGTGACCTAGCGCACAGTTTTTTTGCTCTGCATGTGGATAATAGAATCCAAGGATGAGAGATGACGGTCCCCTTCCTTCCCCCCAGCCCCTATCGTCATCTAGCATCCCTACTTTTACCCGAGTCCCTGCGGCTCGGGTTTTCTTTTTGCGTCCATGGCGGCGAACTAGCACAATTCACTGAAAAAATCGGGCGTCACCAAAGCGCCTAGCGGCCTTGCGCTGATATGCCTGTATTCTAATTATCCTTAACGCGTTAAAATGCCCTGTTATTTAACCCAGATTTTCCATTAGGCTCGTAGCGAGGGTGCGCAAGGTGCTGAAGATGGGCGAGAAAAGATGAAAAACAGGCGGAGCCGTAGTCACTCTACGGTGACAGACTGTTTTTCTTCTTTTCTCGCGCAGATTCAGTGCTTTGTGCGGCCGCAGTAGAGCGCTAATGGAAAATCTGGGTTAAAGTGGTTTGCGTTATGATCGTGCTGTTCACCGACTTTGGCTTGAATGGCCCCTATGTTGGCCAAGTAAAGGCCGCCTTGCTGAAAATTGCGCCGAATGTGGCAATTGTGGACCTCTTCGCCGATGCACCTCGTTATAATCCACGCTCAGCCGCTTATTTGTTGGCCGCCTACACCTTAGGCTTTGACGAAGGGACAGTGTTTTTATGTGTAGTGGATCCTGGCGTAGGGTCCGCTTTGCGGGAGCCTGTGGTGGTGTGGGCCGATGGCTATTGGTTTGTGGGGCCGGACAATGGTTTATTGCATGGAGTGGCCGGTCGGGCGCACCTCGCACGGCGTTGGGTGATTGATTGGCGACCTACCCGGCTTTCGGCCTCGTTTCATGGGCGGGATTTGTTCGCACCGGTGGCGGCACGTTTGGCCTTGGGTGAGGCACCGCCGGGGCAGGAGCTGGGTGTGGAACGATATAGGCAGCCACCTTGGCCAGCGGATCTTAGCGAGATTATTTATATCGATAATTTCGGCAACGCACTGACAGGCATTCGAAGCCAAACACTCGGTGCCGAGGC
>JANPPH010000148.1:0-2961 GCA_031428395.1 Gammaproteobacteria bacterium | reverse complement strand
TGGATTGCATGGCCTAATAAGCCAAGGGGACTATAGACGTGAATATTACCGCAACGTTGTTTGGACAAATTGTCGCTTTTGTTCTGTTAATTCTATTCGTCAACAAGTTCCTGTGGGGACCTGTGTCGAATATGCTTCTCGATCGCCAGAAGCGAATTGCTGATGGACTTGCTGCATCCGACAAGGGTAAGCAAGAGCTAGAGCTGGCGGAAACTAAAGTCAAAGAACTTTTGCACGAAGCGCGAGCCAAGGCTGGAGAGATTTTGGCCCAAGCTGAAAAACGCGGCAGCGACATTGTCGAAGACGCGAAAAAGGGTGCCCGCGCCGAAGGTGAACGATTACTAACGGCCGCAAATGCTGAGATTGAGCGTGAAGTAAATCGCGCCAAGGAGCATCTGCGCGCCCAGGTGTCTACACTCGCAGTTGCGGGTGCGAGCAAAATATTAAAGCGCGAAATCGACGCCAAGTCGCATCAAGATATCTTGAGCGGTCTGGTGGCGCAAATTTAGGTAAGTGACCGAATATGGCCGAAAAGACAACCATCGCGCGACCTTACGCTCAAGCAATTTTTGAGCTCGCGAAGCAGCAAAAGGACTTGCCGAAATGGTCTGACATGCTGGCGCTGACGGTGGCGGTAGTGACAGACCCGCAAGTAACAGGGTTGATAGGTAATCCGCGAGTTAAAAAGTCGCAATTGGTTAGTTTGGTGCTTGATGTGTGTGGTGCCAACCTAACTGACGAAGCGAAGAATGTAATCCGGGTATTGGTGGAGAACAGTCGTCTCAAGGTGCTCCCTGAAATCGCTGCCCTATACGACCTATACCGTGCCGAAGAAGAGAGCACGGTGCGCGCAGAAGTTATCTCCGCCTTTCCGTTATCGAAAGACCAGGAAACATCAATTGCGACCGCGCTTCAAAAGCGCCTCGGCAAGCAAGTTACTGTCACTTCGCGTATTGATGCCTCCATCATGGGGGGTGCCATCATTCGCGCAGGAGACATGGTTATCGACGGATCAGTTACAGGGCAGCTTGAAAAGTTAGGTTCGGCACTTGCTCGTTAATAAATGTGAGGTCTCGTAACGAGGTTCCTGGATAGAGACACCAAAAAACAGCTGTTACGGGAATTATCACTTTACGAGCCATCAAAAGATGGTAAGAGGATCAATCAATGCAATTGAACGCGTCAGAAATTAGCCAGTTAATTAGAGAGCGCATCCAAAAGTTTCAGGTCGTGACCGAAGCGCGTACGGAAGGGACAGTTGTAAGCCTCACCGACGGCATCGCTCGTGTGCATGGTTTGGCCGACGTAATGTACGGCGAAATGATCGAGTTCCCGGGTGACACCTATGGCATGGCGCTTAATCTAGAGCGAGACTCAGTAGGCGCGGTGATCTTAGGTTCCTACCAACACATTTCAGAAGGCGACAGCGTCAAGTGCACGGGCCGTATTCTCGAAGTGCCAGTGGGTGAAGCCCTATTAGGTCGGGTAGTTGACGCCTTGGGCGTGCCCATCGATGGTAAAGGCCCCATCAACACTACCAAAACGTCACCTGTTGAGAAAATTGCCCCCGGCGTTATTCAGAGAAAATCCGTATCGCAGCCTGTACAGACGGGTCTTAAAGCCATTGATGCCATGGTGCCGATTGGTCGCGGCCAACGCGAGTTGATCATTGGCGATCGTCAAACTGGTAAAACTGCCGTTGCTATTGATGCCATCATCAACCAAAAAGGTAGTGGCATTAAATGTATCTATGTTGCCATTGGTCAAAAGGCATCTTCGGTTGCCAACGTAGTCCGTAAGTTGGAAGAGCACGGGGCGATGGCTCATACCATCATTGTCGCTGCAACCGCTTCCGATTCGGCTGCGATGCAATTCTTAGCGCCCTATTCCGGTTGCTCCATGGGCGAATACTTTCGCGATCGTGGCGAAGACGCCTTAATTATTTATGACGATCTTACCAAGCAGGCGTGGGCGTATCGCCAAATCTCTTTGTTGTTGCGTCGTCCGCCGGGTCGCGAAGCCTACCCTGGCGATGTATTTTATCTGCATTCACGTCTACTAGAGCGCGCAGCGCGGGTTAATGCTGAATATGTAGAAAAAGTGACCAATGGTGAAATTAAAGGTAAGACTGGTTCATTGACCGCACTACCGATCATTGAAACCCAAGCCGGTGACGTCTCGGCATTCGTGCCCACGAACGTTATTTCGATCACCGATGGACAGATCTATTTGGAAACCGATTTGTTCAACTCGGGTATTCGTCCTGCTATCAACGCCGGTTTGTCTGTGAGCCGCGTGGGCGGTGCAGCACAAACAAAGATCATCAAAAAATTAGGCGGTAGTATCCGTCTTGACCTTGCGCAATACCGTGAATTAGCGGCCTTCTCGCAATTCGCGTCGGACCTTGATGAAACCACGCGCAAGCAGTTAGAGCGTGGTCAGCGAGTCACCGAGTTGATGAAGCAGAAACAATATTCGCCGTTGAGTGTTGCTGAGCAAGCGATGTCGTTATTTGCCGCCAACCAAGGCTTCCTGGATGACGTGGACCGCAAAAAGGTCGTGGACTTTGAAGCGGCAATGTTGTCATTCATGCGCTCAAAGTATGCCGAACTGCTCGCTAAAATTAACAATACTGGTGATTTTAGTGACGATATCGCCAACAGCATGCGCGCTGCTTTGCAAGAATTCAAAGCCAGCAGTGTTTGGTAATCGGGAGTAAGGGAAATGGCTGTCGGTAAAGAGATCCGCACCAAGATCAAGAGCATAAAGAATACGCAGAAGATCACCAAAGCTATGGAAATGGTGGCGGCGAGCAAGATGCGCAAGGCGCAGGATCGTATGCAGGCATCGCGGCCCTATGCAGACAAAATTCGCAATGTCATCGGCCATCTTGCCCATGCGCATCCTGAATACCGGCACCCGTATCTTGCGCAGCGCCCAGTTAAGCGCGTCGGTTTGATA
>JANPPH010000147.1:0-2823 GCA_031428395.1 Gammaproteobacteria bacterium | reverse complement strand
CAGCGGGTATGGCCGCGTGGTTGAGCGTGCATAGGTGAGGTCAATGTTTGGGAAATTCTTTCACGCATTAGTCCATCCGCAGCACAATTTTGCCTTGTACCGAGCCGCTTTCTATCAACGCGTGCGCCTTAGCGGCCTCTGCGAGGGTAAATTCTTGGGCCACATGAATGCGTAGCGCGCCGGCGTCAAACAACGCTACACTGCGCGCCAAAATAGCCGCCTGATGGCGCTGCGCTGGCGCAAGGTTATACAACATCGGCGCGAGCATCAACTCAAAACTGATGCGCAAATTGCGCAGCCGAGCTTCTTTCCAATTGCAATCAGCGGGCGGTTCTAAGAGCGTGACGACATCGCCGTAAATTTTTACCGCCGGAAAGGTGGCTGCAAAGGTGTTGCCACCGACAGTATCAAAGGCGATATCCACGCCGAGTCCTTGCGTCTCTTCCTTAAGCCTCGCCACGATGTCTTCCTGACGGTATAATAACGCGCAGTCAGCGCCAAGTTGGCGGACGAAGCTTGCCTTTTCTTCGCTGCTGACCGTGGTATAAACGGTAGCGCCGTGGTGTTTTGCCAATTGAACAGCGATATGGCCAACACCTCCGGCGCCGGCATGTATCAAGACGCGATCCGTGGGTGTGAGCGCTGTCCGGTCAAACAGTGCCTCCCACGCCGTAATTAATGCTAAAGGTGCTGCAGCGGCTTCGCTAAAGCTCAATGTTGTAGGCTTGGGTGCGGCAAACTGTTCGTCGATTACCGTATATTGCGCATAATTACCGGGTTGGTCGCCGATACCGCCGTGACAAAAGTATACGGCGTCGCCTGTTTTAAAACGACGTACAGACTTGCCCGTCGCTTCGACGATTCCAGCGCCGTCACAACCCAGTATTGTCGGCATACGGTCGGGAAAATAGGTGCCACGCTTGCGCAGTTTGGCATCGAGTGGGTTTAGCCCGGCGGCTTTAATCCGCACGAGTAAGGCGCTGTCAGAGTGTAGCGTGGGCATTGGCACTTCGCGTAATTGCAGCACGTCGGGTGCGCCAGGCGCGGTCATCACTATCGCTTTCATGGATATCTACTTTTAACCCAGATTTTCCATTAGCCTCGTAGCGAGGGTGCGCAAGGTGCTGAAGAGGGGCGAGAAAAGAAGAAAAACAGTCGGAGGCGTAGTCACACTACGGTGACAGACTGTTTTTCTTCTTTTCTCGCGCAGATTCAGTGCGTTGTGCGGCCGCAGTAGAGTGCTAATGGAAAATCTGGGTTTAATGGTCATGGTCTTTTTGGATTTACCTGGACTGTCGACGACCTGGTGCACATTTGAATGTATATGAAAACACAAAAAATTTCGCGCCAACGTAGAGTGAGCGACGCCTTCGCAAAATTTTTGTGTTTTCTCGTTCAAATTCAGCGTATTGTTCGTTCGCAGTAGAGGTCTTTGAAAAACAGGTTTATGGTAACAGACAGGCGCAACAACTGCTTCTTCACTTATCGAAATTACGTTAATGGCTCGTGAAATCGAACGTAAATTTTTGCTCAAAAACGATGCTTGGCGCAAGTCAGCAGCGCAAGGCGTCTTGTATCGCCAAGGTTATCTTAATGACGCCGAAAACTGCTCAATCCGCGTACGCGTTGGCGGTGATAAGGCTTATCTCAACATTAAAAGCGCCACGCTAGGTGTTTCGCGCAGTGAATATGAATATCCCATTCCGCTGGCTGATGCGAATGAAATGCTCAATCTGTTTTGCCAAAGTTCCATCGTCGAGAAGCGCCGTTACTTGGTGGAACATGCAGGGCATACCTGGGAAATTGATGTTTTTGAAGGTGACAATACGGGGCTTACCGTCGCCGAGATTGAGTTAGACCACGAAGATGAAGCATTCGAATTGCCAGCGTGGGTCGAGACAGAAGTGTCGCACGAGTCGCGCTACTATAATGTATGTTTGGCCAAGCACCCATTTAAGGATTGGAAGGATTGAGACGACATCAACGTCTCTGTGACGCCATATGCATAATCACGCTGGTCTTGTTGCTCGCAGCCTGCGCGCGGGCGCCGGATAATGCGCTACGCTTTGGATTAGGCGCGGCACCCATCAATCTCGATCCTCGCTTTGCAACTGACGCTACCTCGGGCCGCGTTAACCGCCTGGTTTATGAGCGCTTGGTGGAGTTTGATGCCGCGTCCGTTCCCCAACCTTCATTAATGCAGTGGCAACAGCCGTCTTTGACTCACTATCGTTTTACGTTTTTCCCAGAGCCGCATCGCTTTCATGATGGCACGCTTTTAACGGCCAATGATGTCAAGGCCACCTATGATTTTGTGCTAGATCAGACTAATGCATCGCCGCATCGCTCAGCGCTTGATATGATCGAACGCATTGACGTCCCCGATGCGCGTACTGTGGATTTCTATTTGGCTAAACCTGACGCATTGTTCCCCGGTCGCTTAGTCATCGGTATCGTGCCCGCCGCAAAAATTGCTGAAAAATACCCGTTTAATCGCCAACCTCTTGGCAGCGGTGCGTTCCTTTTCCACGCTTGGCCAGAAGAGTCGCGGCTCATCCTGAAGCGCCGTAGCGATGGCCAGTTACTTGAATTTTTAGAGGTGAAAGACCCCACAGTTCGGGTGCTCAAATTGCTGCGCGGTGAAATCGATATGTTGCAAAATGACTTACCGCCGGAACTGATTCAGTACTTGAGCGAGCGCAACGATGTGCGGGTGCAAAAGGGCAGCGGCTCAAATTACAGCTATTTGGGTTTTAACATGGAAGACAAAACCTTGAGCAACATCAAGGTTCGTCAGGCGATCGCGTATGCCATCGATCGTGA
>JANPPH010000146.1:0-2743 GCA_031428395.1 Gammaproteobacteria bacterium | reverse complement strand
TATGGACAAAACAGATTGGCGCAAGATGCTTAAGGGCGATGCTCCAGCGCTTGATTTGGTCGCGGAACGTGATCGGCTAACAGATCGACTGGCGAATGACTTAGGCGATTTACGGAGCCGTTTTGGCGAGCTAGCGATTGCAACCTTGCCTGACAGCAAGACCGTCACGATTCGCTATCCGTTGCTCAACTATCCTTCGGCCATCAAAGCGCTGAACCTTGAAAAAACTCCCCAGATCAGCGGCAAGTTATTGGGTATAAAAGGCCAGTATTTGCTTTTTGATAGCGGGGTATTAAATATCCGCAAATACACGGGTTACGGGGTAGAGGTTTGGGGCGACTAAGCCAGCACCAGGGGCAATTTTTGCACCCCTGGCGCTACATTGACGAGAGGAACTATAGTCCTGGAAAGGTCCCGCCTGGGGGAATAACACCAGGCGGAATCACGCCCGGCGGAATTGCACCTGCAGGAGGCGTAACGCCCGGCGGGATGCCACCGACTGGAGGTGTGAAACCAGGCGGTATTACGCCGGGAGGAAGCGTGAATCCCGGGGGGATACCCCCCGCGGGAGGCGTAAAGCCCGGTGGCAATCCGGGTGGAACAAAACCTGCTGGCGGCGTAAAGCCTGCGCCGATTCCCATGCCACCAATCCTACCAGTACCCATACCCCCAGCCCAGCCTATTGCTTGAGCGGTGTTTGCACTGATTAGTAATACGAAAGCGGAACTTGCGATAACGTGCTTACAATTCATTGGATTTTCCTGTCAATCGAGGTCCTTGGCTTATTGTGGTCACGATTGACTGTGGAAGAAAATAGGGGTTATCGCATATTAACTAGGCGCCTAAGTGCCCGTGTGCGTTATGCTTTCCCGGCGCCCATGATGTTTAGTCGCTGTTCAACGGCAAAATTTAACATTCTTCGTAGGGGTATGAGGGCTCGGTCACGGATGTTGGCATCGACAAAAATTTCGTTGTTTCCTTGTTCTAGCGTTCGGGCGAGGCTCTGAAGAGTATTCATTGCCATCCACGGGCACTGTGCGCAGCTTTTGCAGGTTGCGCCCACTCCTCCAGTTGGAGCTTCAATAAGCAGCTTCCGTGGGGCGGCCTGCTGCATTTTGTAAAAAATACCTTTGTCCGTAGCGACAATGAGAATTTCGGCACTATGGGAGGCGGCAGCCTTAATCAAGGCGGTGGTTGAGCCCACGACATCGGCCAACTCCAGCACGGCTTGCGGGGATTCCGGATGGGCGAGGACCGCAGCGTCGGGGTATAGCTTCTTCAGTTTACTTAGCTCAGTGGCGCGGAACTCATCGTGAACGATACAAGCCCCCTGCCATAGCAACATATCGGCGCCGGTTTCGCGTTGGATGTAGGCGCCTAAATGGCGATCCGGCGCCCAAAGTATCTTTTTCCCTTGCTGATGAAGATGCGTAACAATGTCGCGTGCGATGCTTGAGGTAACAACCCAATCCGCTCGCGCCTTAACCGCCGCGCTGGTGTTCGCATAAACAACGACTGTGCGCTCCGGGTTGGCGTCGCAAAATTGCGCAAATTCATCGGCAGGGCAGCCAATGTCGAGTGAGCAGGTCGCGTCCAAATCTGGCATCAACACGCGTTTTTCAGGGTTCAAAATTTTGGCCGTCTCGCCCATGAAGCGCACGCCGGCAACAACCAATGTTTGGGCAGGATGAGTCGTGCCGAAACGCGCCATATCCAGTGAGTCGGACACATAGCCGCCCGTTTCCTCGGCCAAGCGTTGTAGCGCGGGCGCGGTGTAATAATGGGTGATAAGAACAGCGTTTTGCTGGACGAGTAGCTGTTTAATGTGCGACTCAAGATTCGTCTCATCTGCCGGAATGCGGAGTGCCGATGCGGTGTTGTCAGGCCTCGTCGGGTGAGTTGTGGTTTTCATGGCTGTCCGGTGGAATTTACTTCAAAAAAAGCACTTTTGCGGGTTGTTTTGCCCGATACAATTTGGCTGGGCGGTGATTGCCTTCTTTGCGTACCTCAGCGGTTTCCTCCAGGCAGTCTTTGCTTAACCACCCTTTGCGAAAATTGCGCTTGTCGAGATTATCATTAAGAATGGTTTCGTAGACAATCTGGATTTCCCCTAACGAGAATTTCGGTGCTAAGAATTGCAAGGCGATTGTGGAGTACTGCAGTTTGGCGACGAGGCGTTCGTGTGCCATGTTCACAATGGTTCGGTGATCGAAAGCAAGACGAGGTAGTCGTGATAGGTCGAACCATTTAGCTTGCGCTGCATCGCTGGCAGCTCGAGCATTAGCTGTTCCTCGCAACACCGCGAAATAGGCAACTGAAACGATTCTTTCGCGCGGGTCGCGTTGTGGGGCGCCGAAGGTGTAAAGCTGCTCTAGGTACATTCCCGAGATGCCCGTTTCTTCTTCTAACTCTCTTTTAGCACAGGCATCAAGCTCTTCATCGATATCCACAAATCCGCCGGGCAAGGCCCATTTGCCCTTATGGGGATCTTGGCCACGTTTAATCAACAGCACTTTTAGCATCCGATCTTCGATCTGGAATACTACGATATCTGTAGTGAGTGCTGGATGTGGGTATTCGTAGCAATAGGCCATTGCGCTCATGATTAGCCCAGATTTTCCATTAGCCCTCTACTGCGGCCGCACAAAGCACTGAATCTGCGCGAGAAAAGATGAAAAACAGTCTGTCACCGTAGAGTGACTACGCCTCCGACTGTTTTTCATCTTTTCTCGCCCATCTTCAG
>JANPPH010000145.1:0-4312 GCA_031428395.1 Gammaproteobacteria bacterium | reverse complement strand
CCGCGACAACGCCGATGCACGCCTGCGACCGCGGCGAAAATGTCGTTTTCGTCAATGCGCAAGTTGGGGCGTGTTTGCAATTCATGGGCGAACACATTCAACAGCACTTCGGAATCGGATTCTGTATTGATATGACGTCGATCCTCGACGAACATTTGGCGCTTCAATTCGGCGGCATTGGTGAGATTGCCGTTATGCGCAAGCGTAATGCCATAAGGCGAATTCACATAGAAAGGTTGCGCTTCAGCCGATGACGCACAGCCGGCTGTGGGATAGCGGACGTGTCCAATACCCATGGAGCCAGGCAGGTTGAGCATGTGTTGCGTTTGAAACACATCGCGCACCAAGCCGTTATCCTTGCGGATATAGAATTTGCCATCTTCGCAAGTAGCAATGCCGGCGGCATCTTGGCCGCGGTGTTGCAGGACGGTGAGTCCGTCGTAAATCGCTTGATTGACATGATCTTTGCCAACGATACCGATAATGCCGCACATGCAAACCTACCTTTTTAAATAACAGAGTGAAGAAAATCAGCTAGCCGTTACTAAGCCAGGCGGCATGAATGTCCACAACCACGAGGCTACATATTGAAATACGCCAATGAAGACCGAGTCGCGCCACCATGCATTCTGTGCCAAGGGGGTGATGCTGCCGAGAAAGACTAATATGGTGACAACAATCGCGCCACGCAAGAGGCCGAAAAATAAACCCAATAGACGATCGGTGCTGCTCAGTCCACTGCGCTTAATAATGTAACCAATCAGGAAATTAATTACGCCCAGCGACACTAACGTAATGAGGAAAAGAATAATAAAAGCGATGCCGTGACGCAGCGGTGAGATAGTGATTTGATCCACTAGCATTGCGGCTGTGGACGGCGCAAACTTTACTGCAACCCATACGGCAACTATCCACGCAATGAGCGACATGGCTTCGCGGACAAACCCACGCATGAGACTAATCAGCGAAGACAATAGCAATATCGCTAGAATAACAAAATCAATAGACGACATTCGTTCTGTATTTGGCCGGTTCGCACGCGGGGCAAGCCCTGTGCAGGTTTAACGAAGTAGATCAATTTGGCCGCTAACCTAAACGGCGTGACAGTACATGTATGTATCGGCAAACGCTTATTTTACCAGAGTAGCAGGGTGAACCATAGCCATTTGCTCTGGCTGTTGTTTCAGGAGGTCCAAGAGGAGGTTATGCATGTCTGACCCAAAAAGCATTGGCGAGCATCTTTTGGATAGGCTGAACGCCGCCGGAGTGAAACATATTTTCGGCGTACCCGGCGACTATGTTCTGCGCTTTTATGACCAATTAATCCATAGTCCAATCAAGCACATTGGCACCACGCGTGAAGATACTGCGGCGTTTGCGGCGGACGGTTATGCGCGAGTCAGGGCATGGGTGCTTTGGCTGTCACCTACGGCGTGGGGGCCCTGAGCGTCGTCAATGCAGTGGCAGGCGCTTACGCGGAATCTTCGCCGGTGGTTGTCATTAGCGGCGCGCCGGGGGTGAAGGAAAAACGTTCTGACCCGCTTATTCACCATCGTTTTGGTCCCTTTAATGTTCAAAAAGAGATTTTTGAACGTATATCTTGTGCCACTGTGGTGCTGGACGATCCGATTATCGCCCTGCGCCAGATCGACCGTGCCTTAGATATGGCTCGATTTCATAGCAAGCAGGTTTATCCCAGATTTTCCATTAGCACTCTACTGCGGCTGCACAACGCACTGAATCTGCGCGATAAAAGAAGAAAAACAGTCTGTCACCGTAGAGTGACTACGCCTCCGACTGTTTTTCTTCTTTTCTCGTCCATCTTCAGCACCTTGCGCACCCTCGCTACGAGGCTAATGGAAAATCTGGGTTTATCCGCCATCATCGCTATCCGCAAGTGCAATTGAGCGATTTTCTACGTGCCTTGGCGAAGGCTGTGGCACCCCAGACTGCAACCTTGCCGGTCACGCCCCAAGGGCCTACGGCTGAAGGTTTTCCCCAGTCCGACCGAGACATGACCGTTTCACGGCTAATTGGGCGCATTAATGATGGCTTAACCGAAAACATAACCGTCGTGTGTGACGTTGGCGATTGTTTATTTGCTGCGGTGGAGTTACGCGTTCACGCACAAACACAATTTTTAGCCTCGGCCTTTTATACCAGTATGGGCTTTGCCATGCCGGCTGCGCTCGGTGCGCAGATTGCTCGGCCCGACCATCGTTCTCTCATTCTGGTCGGCGATGGTGCGTTCCAGATGACCGGCACAGAGCTGTCCACTATCGCAAGATTAGGCCTCAATTCAATTGTCATTGTATTTAACCCAGATTTTCCATTAGCGCTCGTAGCGAGGGCGCGCAAGGTGTTGAAAATGTCTAATTTTAGCCTCAGCGGTAAGGCATAACAACGGCTTGCTGTTTTAACTCTTTCTTCAACCGTTCTTTGAGCGCCTCTGCTTTATCGCGTTTTAGCTCAGGCCCGATGCGGACCCGCACTACGTCTTTTTTTCCCGGTACCTTTTCTACGTAAGCGGCAAAACCTGCTTTACGTAAGCGATCACGCAAACTGATGGCGTTCTTCTCGCTGGAGAAGCTGCCCAGCTGAACTACCCAAGCATTAGGTGAGGGGCCAGGCCGAACCGAAGGTGGTTTTTTTACTTCAGGCGTGACCTTGGTGCTGGGGAGTGTTTTTTTTGATTCTGGCTGCGGCTGAACGACAACAGGGTCGGGTTTTGGCGTTGGCGCAGGCTGCACAGGCTCCGCTTGCACGGACGCTGAGGGCGCCACGGGCGTTTTTGGCTGCAAAGGAATCGTTAAGGTTGTGAATGCCTCTTTAGGCTTAGGCGGAATGGGCGAACCGCTGATATTTTTTCGGTCATCGCGAAAATCAAAAATCATCGGAATAAAAATCACGGCTAAGGCGACGAGTACGATGGCGCCAAGCAAGCGGTGTTTCAATTGATCGTTCATAGAGTATGAATTCTAAAGCCCGCTGAAATGTGGGCGCGGAGGAGGTGACACTATCTTACTACACCTATCGCGGTTCGGCTTCGCCTAGCGCTTGGGCCACCGTATAAAATGAACCAAAAATAACGATTCGATCACCCATCGTTGCCTTAGCAAGCGCATGTTTGCGTGCCTCAGCCACAGTATTGTGCATGCTTTCTGGCGCGATGCCGACGGTGGCAAAAATAGCTTCCAAGGAAGCCACATCCAATCCGCGATCAGTGACCAACCCTGCGATATGCCAAAATTTAATCGAATCACGAAGCTCGCTTATGACGCCCACTATGTCTTTGTCATTAAGCATGGAAAACACGGCATGAGTGGTGCCGCTACATGGGTGCTCGCGCAATGTCTCGGCTAAGGCTTTTGCGCCATGTGGATTGTGCGCGACATCAAAAATTTGCGTGACTGGACCGGACACTACTTGGAAGCGTCCAGGCAATCTTACTGTTTCCAATCCGGCACGAATATCATTTTGCGTCACCGGGAAACGCGGTTTGAGAAGTTCTAACACCATCAGGACGGCAGCAGCATTCTGTACTTGATAAGCACCGCGTAACGACGGGTATGGCAAGGCGTCGCGGCGATGTTCAGCAGACCACCAACGCCAGGCGCCGGGCGCGGCTTCATAGTGGAAGTCGCGTCCTAGGGTATATAACGGTGCTGCGATTCGATCTGCCTCTTGCTGGATGCTAGGTGGCGGAATCGGATCGCCGCATACGGCGGGGTGGCCGGGACGAAATATGCCCGCTTTTTCGCGACCTATGGCGTCCCGAGTATCGCCAAGCCAAGAGACGTGGTCAATGTCGATGGTTGCGATGAGGGCAACATCAGGATCGATAATGTTCACTGCATCTAATCGGCCACCGAGGCCGACTTCCAAGATCGCCACATCTAATCGGCTGCGAGCGAAGATTTCAAGCGCCGCAAGCGTACCAAATTCAAAGTAGCTAAGGGAAATGTCGCCGCGTGCCTGGTCGATGCGCTCGAATGCCAGGCACAGTGAGTCATCATCAATGTCTTCACCGTCAATGCGGATACGCTCGTTGTAACGCAACAAATGCGGCGAAGTATAGCTGCCGACGCGATAGCCTGCGCTGCGGAGTATCGCTTCGAGCAACGCCACGGATGAGCCTTTGCCATTGGTCCCACCGACGGTGATGACCGCGTGCTGCGGCCGCATAAGCCCCATGCGCTGCGCAACAGTGGCGACGCGATCGAGCCCTAACTCAATTTTGTTTGGATGCAGTAACTCCTGCCAGGCCAGCCATTCGCATAAACCCAGATTTTCCATTAGCACTCTACTGCGG
>JANPPH010000144.1:0-7744 GCA_031428395.1 Gammaproteobacteria bacterium | reverse complement strand
AAAAACTGGAAATCGCTGTATCAATATGGCGGCAACCGTTCTCCACCGCCTTTAATTGACACATGCTGGCAAGACCGGACGTCGCATGAGAGTGCAGATGTAAGGGTAGACTGACTGCCTTGCGTAGGGCTTTAAATAAATCGGCGGTCACACCAGGAGTCAGCAATCCCGCCATGTCTTTTACCGCAATGCTATCGCAACCCAACTCAGCAAACTGCACCGCTAGCTGCACAAATTGCGGGATGTTATGCACGGGACTTGTAGTATAAGCAATCGCGCCCTGCGCATGTTTACCCGCCGACTTTACCGCCTCAATGGAAACGCGCAAATTTCGCACGTCGTTGAGCGCGTCAAAAATGCGAAAAACATCTATACCGTTAAGCGCTGCGCGTGCGACAAAGGCTTTGACGACATCATCGGAATAATGCCGATAACCGAGTAAGTTCTGCCCTCTGAGCAACATTTGCAGACGCGTATTAGGTAGCGCTACGCGCAATTTACGCAAGCGTTCCCACGGATCTTCTTTCAAAAACCGTAAACATGCATCAAACGTTGCGCCACCCCACATTTCGAGCGACCAATAACCGGCCTGATCCAGTTGCCCACATATCGGCAGCATGTCTTCCGTGCGCAGACGTGTAGCAATCAGCGACTGATGTGCGTCGCGCAATACCGTATCCGTTATATGAACTTTCGCTTTTGGCATGCTCACTGTGTCCTATACTTACAAGCGCATATGCGCGGCAATGCTTGCTGCAATCGCGGCTGCCAATTCCCGCGCGGGGCGGTGCGCAGAATAATTGATGAGCTCGGGGTGAGACTCGACAAAGCTCGTATCGAAGTGCCCCGTTTGGAATTGCGGCGAGTTAATAATCTCTAGGTGGTATGGAATGGTTGTCTTAACCCCGTAAACGCTAATGTCACGCAACGCGCGGTTGGCACGATCCAACAACTCATCCCACGTCAACGCCCAGACAATCAGTTTTGCGCATAAGGAATCATAGTGGGGCGGAATTTCATAGCCGGTGTAAATCGCGCCATCGACGCGCACACCTGGGCCTCCTGGCGCAAAATAGCGGGTAATACGGCCAAAGCTAGGCAAAAAATCGTTCTTGGGATCTTCGGCATTAATGCGAAACTCCATCGCAAAACCACGTCGCTTTACCTCTTCTTGTCGATAATTTAAGCGCAGGCCACTTGCAATGCGAATCTGTTCGCGGACGATATCAATGCCGGTGATCTCTTCCGAAATCGGGTGTTCGACTTGCAAACGAGTATTCATCTCCATGAAATAGAAACTGCCATCCTGGTTCATCAAAAACTCGACGGTTCCGGCGTTTTGGTACTTCACCGCCATCGCGGCCCGCACCGCCCATTCACCCAGTAACGTTCGTTGCTCCTCAGTTATTTGCGGTGATGGCGCGATTTCGATGAGTTTTTGATGACGCCGCTGAATAGAGCAATCACGTTCAAACAAGTGTATGCAATTGCCGTGACTGTCGGCCAGAATCTGCACTTCAATATGGCGGGGATTCACCACGCATTTTTCAAGAAACACTTCGGCGCGACCAAATGCCTTGGTCGCCTCGGAAATTACCCGATCAAAATTCTTGCTCAGGTCGGCAGGCGTTTCACAGCGTCGGATACCCCGTCCGCCACCGCCATTGGTGGCTTTGAGCATAATGGGATAACCCACTTGTTCCGCGCAGGCCAATGCCTCGGCGACGTCGTTAAGGTTGCCTTCACTACCAGGCGTTACCGGGATACCTGCTTCAACCGCGGCCTTACGCGCCGCGATTTTGTCGCCCATGCGACGTATAACGCTGGCGCTAGGGCCGATAAAGCGAATCCCGCGTTGTGCGCAAATGTCGGCGAGTTGGGGATTTTCAGACAGAAAACCATAGCCAGGATGAAGCGCATCACAACCGGTTGCCACCGCCAGGTTGGCAATCCGATGAGCATTGAGGTAGCCGGCTACCGAAGCTGGCCCGATATTGTAGCTCTCATCAGCTTTTTTGACGTGCAAGGCGTGACGGTCGGCATCGGAATAAATCGCCACAGACTTAATGCCCATCTCGGCACAAGCCCGTACAATGCGAACGGCAATCTCGCCACGATTGGCAATTAAGACCTTCTTAATCAAATTTGCCTACTATCCATGTTAGTTTAGCGCCGCTGTGGTTTTTACGCACCTTAGGCGGCGAAGTCAAGCACTGCTAAATACGCTTAACGGCCAGAAGACTGTTATAAGTTAATCATTGAGCATAACAAAGGGGTTTTTCTCCATGCTGGAGGTTTTTCGCTGCATATTTTTGACAGTTGCTATCGCAAACGCTATGATTTCGCGTTTATGTTGAACCGCTTGCCTGATTATGTCGATCCTATTCGTCTCGCTCTGTCGGGGCAGATATTGACCGGCCAATTGCCATTGTCTTCACTGTTGCGGCTTGCGCCTTATTTGGCCAATACGCAAGGAATGGTCAATGTTACGTTGGGATTCGCACTGGAAGCATTGCCTCCAGCGCGTGAAGTAGCGCTTGTGCATGGGCATATTCAGACTCATTTAGCGCTGGTTTGTCAACGCTGCTTGGAACCCATGCAGCATGATATGGATTTGCGTATGACCTTAGGTGTTATTAAATCCATGGCAGATGCGGATCACTTGGCGCCTGATTGCGAACCGTTGCTCATGGAAGATGGCAACATTTACCCGGCCGCCGCGGTGGAAGATGAGTTAATTTTGGCTTTACCGCTGGTTCCCGTCCACCCGGAATGTCAGCCGCAGCAGGGTAGAAAAGCACAAGCAGGCAGCGCAGCAGACGTGAAAAAGAACCCGTTTGCGGTGTTGGCAACATTAAAGAAATAGTACGGGTGCCTTACAAATTGTTTGAACCTGCGCTGGCCGTGTCGCTCTTATAGTAGTTGCCAGCATAGCTTGATCAAATTTATAGAGGCATCCTCCCTTTGCGCAAGCACAACGTTGTTTTAATTTGGAGTAGCTAACATGGCAGTACAACAAAATCGCAAGACGTCTTCCAAGCGCGGCATGCGCCGTGCCCATGACGCCTTGAGTAAGCCCACCCTTTCGATCGAACCCACCACGGGTGAGACACATCTGCGACATCACATCAGCCCAGACGGCTATTACAAAGGGCGTAAAGTCATCATCACCAAGGGCGAATAAGCCTTGAGTTTGACGATCTCGCTGGACGCTATGGGCGGAGACCATGGCGTTAGTGTTGTTGTGCCTGCCGCATTAGAAGTGTTGGATGAGCATGATGACTTACATTTGATCCTCGTTGGGGATCAAGAGGCTATCCGCGAGGAATTAGCCAAACAAAACCGTGTATCCAATGCGCGGTTGGATATACGCCATGCCTCGCAGCGTGTCGAAATGGATGAACCGCCTGCGCAGGCCCTGCGCGGCAAAAAAGATTCGTCGATGAGGGTGGCCATAGATCTGGTTAAAGAGGGCACTGCGCATGCCTGCGTCAGTGCCGGCAATACCGGTGCTTTGATGGCTACGGCGCGTTATGTGCTAAAGACTCTGCCGGGCATAGACCGACCCGCCATCGTTACTACGTTGCCGACGATTAAAGGCCACACACACGTGTTGGACCTGGGTGCGAATGTCGATACGACGGCAGAACATCTTTTTCAATTCGCCATCATGGGCTCGGTACTCACCAGCGCGGTAGATAACATAGCGCGGCCGACGGTGGGCTTACTGAATATTGGCGCAGAGGCGATCAAGGGCAACGAGCAAGTAAAGCAGGCGTCAGCACTGTTGGCCAGCAGCAACCTCAACTACATTGGCTTTGTCGAGGGTGATGATATTTATGCGGGTGTCGCTGACGTCATCGTTTGTGATGGTTTTGTCGGTAACGTTGCGTTAAAAACCAGTGAAGGGGTGGCGCGAATGCTCGCCCACTTTCTGAAGTTGGAATTCTCACGAACGCCGTTAACGCGCCTCGCGGCACTCATTGCAATGCCAGTTTTAAAAAAATTCCGCGCACGCATGGATCCGCGGCGTTATAACGGGGCGAGTTTCATCGGCTTGCAAGGCATCGTCATCAAAAGTCATGGCGGTGCAGACAGCTTAGCTTTCGCCAGCGCTATTCGTGAAGCAATTATCGAAGTGCGCAAAGGCGTTATTCAAGGTATCAGTAAACAACTCGAATTCATGCTGAACGAAAGGCGCGCAGGTTGACCTATTCTCGTATTATTGGCACCGGCAGTTATTTACCCGAACGCATACTGACCAACGCCGAGTTGGAACAAATGGTCGACACCACTGATCAGTGGATTAGGGAACGCACCGGCATTCACAAGCGCCATATCGCAGCTGATACACAGACAACGTGTGATTTAGCTGAGGAAGCAGCACGCAACGCGATATCAGCGGCAGGTATCGGCGTGCAAGATATCGACCTGATTATCGTTGCGACGACAACGCCTGATCAAATTTTTCCAAGTACAGCCTGTCTGCTGCAAAAACGTTTAGGCATTAATGGCCCCCCCGCATTTGACGTACAAGCTGTATGCACAGGCTTTATTTACGCCCTCAGCATCGCCGATAAATTCATCCGTACGGGTAGCGCGAAATGCGCCTTGGTGGTGGGTGCCGAAACCATGTCACGTATTACGGATTGGACGGATCGCGGTACGTGCGTACTATTTGGTGACGGCGCCGGTGCCGTAGTGCTAGCCGCGAGTGAGGAGCCAGGCATTATCTCTACTCACTTACACTCCGATGGCGCCTATGCGTCGTTGCTTCATGTACCAACAGGCGTATCAAAAAAATTCTGTGACGTACCAAGCCGCGGTGGTTTTGTGCATATGGAAGGCAATGAAGTATTCAAAGTGGCGGTAAACACCTTAGGCGCCATTGTCGACGAAACGCTGCTAACCAACGGACTCGATAAATCGGATATCGACTGGCTGGTACCGCATCAAGCAAACATTCGAATTATTACCGCGACGGCGAAAAAACTCAAAATGCCCATGGAACGAGTGATCGTAACGGTGGGCGAACACGGCAATACATCAGCGGCCTCCATTCCTTTGGCGCTGGATGTTGCCGTGCGCGATGGTCGAATTCAACGCAATGACACGCTATTATTTGAAGCGTTTGGCGGTGGCTTTACCTGGGGTTCCGCTCTAGTAAATTACTAACAGCAAGGATTGTAATCGGCATGGGTGTAGGGTTTATTTTTCCCGGTCAAGGTTCACAAGCCATAGGCATGTTGAGCGAGCTGGCCGAACATTATCCTTTAGTAATAGAGACCTTTGCTCAAGCGTCCGATGTGCTCAATTACGATTTGTGGCAACTTGTTCAGGCCGGGCCGGAAACAGACTTAAATGATACCCGCCATACCCAACCGGCTATGCTTGCGGCAGGTGTCGCGGTGTGGCGCGTGTGGCAAGCTCGCCACGGGGCCGAGCCAACCGCCATGGCGGGCCACAGCTTAGGCGAATACACTGCACTGGTTTGCGCGCAAGCGTTGGATTTTAAATCGGCGGTCGCCTTAGTGGCAAAACGTGGCCAGTCTATGCAAGCAGCAGTTCCTGCAGGCGATGGCGCGATGGCTGCAATTCTGGGTCTAGACGACAACGCCGTGCGTGATGCCTGTGGCGAGGCCGCACAGGGCGACGTCGTGGAGGCGGTGAATTTTAATGCACCCGGGCAAGTCGTGATCGCAGGACAAATCGCCGCTGTGATGCGCGCCATTGAGGCAGCAAAAATAGCGGGTGCAAAACGCGCTGTGCTATTGCCGGTGAGCGTCCCATCACACTGCGCACTCATGAAACCTGCAGCCGAATCCCTCGCCGCTGTGCTTGCGCAGGTAGAAATCGCGCCGCCTATTTTTCCTGTTATCAATAACTGCGACGCGATCGCCTATACTGATGCCTCATCCATTCGCGACGGCTTAACTCGCCAACTCTATTCTCCAGTGCGTTGGGTGGACAGTGTTAACGCGTTGGCGCAGAAAAATATCCGCTTTTTCGTTGAGGCGGGGCCGGGTAAAGTGCTTACTGGGCTGGGAAAGCGCATTGCCTCGGATTTACCTGTGTATCCCGTGTTCGATACATCAAGCTTGACCACTGCACTTGAAATAAAATAAGGCAAAGTAACATGTCGTTTTCATTAGATTCCCACCTTGCATTCGTTACCGGCGCCAGTCGCGGCATTGGCGAGGCGATTGCTATAGAGTTGGGTCGTGCTGGCGCAAAGGTTGTAGGGACCGCCACCTCCGAGGCGGGCGCTGAACATATTAGTGCTTATTTAAAAAAACACGGCATCATCGGTTTTGGTTTGGTATTAGACGTAACACAGCCAGCCTCTGTGGCGAGCGCGTTGGAAACCATTGAAAAAGAGCTCGGCGCACCCAGCGTACTCGTCAACAACGCTGGGATTACTCGCGATAACTTGTTAATGCGCATGAAGGATGAAGAGTGGGAAACCATTATTGACACCAACCTTAGCTCGGTCTTCCGCCTGAGCAAAGCCTGCATCCGCAGTATGACCAAGGCGCGCCGTGGACGAATAATAAACATCGCTTCAGTGGTGGCAGCGACAGGAAATGCAGGACAAACTAATTATGCCGCCGCAAAAGCCGGTATAATCGGATTCACGAAGGCGTTGGCGCGTGAAGTTGCCGCTCGCAATATAACCGTCAACGCGGTAGCGCCGGGTTTTATCGATACTGATATGACGCGCAGCCTGCCCGACGAGGCGAAAGCAAATTTGCTTACGCAAATCCCTTTAAAGCGTCTGGGAAGTCCTCAGGAGATAGCTGGGGCAGTCGTGTTTCTGGCTTCGGATGCCGCCGCATACATCACAGGCGAAACCCTACATGTTAATGGCGGCATGTATATGAATTAAAAAATTAATAAGCTTAACAAAAACAATATGTTGAGCTTGTTTTGATGTGGGTTACGTAGTGCCTGACTAGCATCTGAACCACGTTTTCACTAAAATACCGTCCGCAGACTTTGGTCTGCTCACTTATTTTTGTTGGGAGGAATTATTTGTCATGAGCAGCACTGTTGAAGAACGCGTCAAAAAGATCGTTGTCGAGCAACTAGGTGTCAAGGAAGAAGAGGTCAGCAACGAATCTTCGTTTGTCGACGATCTTGGCGCAGACTCGCTGGATACAGTGGAGTTGGTGATGGCTCTGGAAGAAGAGTTTGAATGTGAAATTCCGGACGAGGAAGCCGAAAAAATCACCACTGTTCAGCAGGCGGTCGACTACGTCAATTCCCATGTAAGCTGAGGATTATCGCGGGCCGTGCTTACGGCCCGCACCCCTCTTGCTAGCTCAGCTCTTGAGTGGGCGATATTCCCGCCGCGACGAATAATTTTCAACACCAGGAACAGGTGACAGTGCAGAGTAAAAGACGTGTTGTGGTAACGGGCCTTGGCATGGTCAGTCCCGTTGGTCTGACAGTAAAAGAAGCATGGGCCAATATCTTAGCTGGCAAAAGCGGCATCGGCCCCATTACGCATTTCGACGTATCGCAGTTTCCTGTGCGCTTTGGTGGTTCAGTCAGAAATTTCGATCCAAGCCTATATATTCCCGCCAAAGACATCAAAAAAATGGACCCGTTTATTCATTACGGGATTGCGGCAAGCACCGAAGCCATCGCCGATGCAAACCTGCAGGTAACGGAAGAAAGTAGCCATCGTATTGGCGTCGCAATCGGCTCGGGCATTGGTGGATTGTGGGGCATAGAAAAAGGG
>JANPPH010000143.1:0-4358 GCA_031428395.1 Gammaproteobacteria bacterium | reverse complement strand
TATATGTTTTAATTTTTTATCTGTTGTATGTCAAGCGTATTTTGGGCCAAGACATAAGCGGAGCCTACCTAACTAACAACAAGAGGCGTAATTATTCCATGAGCACGACAACCCTGTACGACAAAATTGGCGGCGAAGCAGCAGTTAATGCGGCAGTGGATATCTTCTACCGAAAGGTCCTGACAGATAGCCGCATCAACCGCTTCTTTGACGGCGTCGACATGGACAAACAAGCGGCCAAACAGAAGTCTTTTCTGACCGTAGCATTTGGCGGCCCAAATAAGTATACCGGGGAAGATATGCGCCGTGGGCATGCGCACCTGGTTGCCGCCGGTCTTAACGACAGCCATTTTGATGCGGTAATGGAACACCTCGGCGCCACGCTGACTGAACTCAATGTTCCGGCGGATCTCATCACACAGGCCGCAGCCATTGCGGAGAGCACGCGCAACGACGTACTCGGCAAGTAATCCGGAGGGGCGAACCTGCATGGTCAAGATCCGCTTCAATGGTCACACTTACGAGTGTGATCCAAAGCAATCGGTATTAGATGTCTTGACCGCGCAGGGTGCGCCCATTCCTTCATCTTGCCGTAACGGCATTTGCCAAACCTGTTTGATGCAAGCGGTCGAGGGCGTGCCGCCGCCACCATCGCAAAACGGACTCAAAGACACCCTCAAGCAGCAGCACTATTTTTTAGCCTGCGCGTGCTACCCGCAAGTCGATTTAACCGTGGCTCTGCCCGACCAAATTCAAACTCGCTCTAAAGCGATAGTGCGCGGCATCGATGTGCTCAACTCGGACATCGTGCGTGTGCGTCTTCATTGTCCAGTACCGCTCGACTATCGGGCGGGCCAATATATCAATCTTTTTCGCGATGACACATTATTGCGCAGTTATTCTCTAGCCAGCGTTCCGGGAAGCGACGCCGATTTGCATCTGCATGTGCGACGCTTAGCGCATGGGCGCGTCAGCACTTGGGTACACGACGAGCTACGCAGCGGTGACGAGGTTTACATCTCGGCCGCCAGGGGTGCTTGCTTCTATGTCCCCGGAGACGACCAGCAAGGTCTGCTTTTAGTCGGCACTGGCACTGGGCTAGCGCCGCTTTATGGCATCCTACGCGATGCGCTCAAGCAAGGCCATCGCGGCCCCATCAAGCTTTACCACGGCAGCCGCACTGCCCAGGAACTTTACTTGGTAAATGAACTGCGCGAACTCACCGCCCGCCACCCTAATTTCGCCTACATTCCATGCGTTTCCGGCGCCGACGTCCCGCCGGGTTTTACGCTGGGCCGCGCGAATACTACTGCTCTAACCGAAACGCCCAATTTAGTCGGCTGGCGCAGCTATTTGTGCGGCAATCCTGATATGGTTAATGCCTCGAAGAAACAAGTTTTCCTCGCCGGAGCATCCATGAAAGACATCTACGCCGATCCGTTCGTTCTGTCTGACACCGCAGTTACTCCACTTACGATTCATCAAACGCGAGGAAGTGGGCGGCGCCACGGTCTCCGCTAGGTAGACATCCAGTCTTGCGGACAATTTGGTTTTTAAGTTGTCGGTCAGAAACTGACTGCCACATGTTGTCCGATTGCTATGCACCGATTTGACTTTATCTTCGCGGAATGCTGTCATTAATACGGTCGACACCGCTAAATAGGTGTTTGCATGGGCTGTTTTACCAGCAATTTGCCCATACCCTTTTGTCCTTATTCAGGATAGTCGGTTTCAAATTTATAATGTACGTTACCGTGCAGACGGATCTGCTTTTCTTCTTAAAGCTTTATAAAAAACGCTTACTCACCATCCATCAGCAGAAAAATATGCGTTTACCCGGTGGGTCTTGCGAAAATAGCGTGGTGCCAATTAGCGCCTAGGCCGCAGCACTTACCTAATACACAGCACGATACACCCAGCACGTCAGAATTAACCACTAAGGAGATCGATCATGAGCAAGGAAAAGACAAAAAATATATCCGGAAAACGTAACCAGGAAAGTGCCTCAGCTCAGAACGGCGAATCACACTGCGCAATCGGCGGCGAGTTGCATCAAAGCGCCGGGGGAGAACATCCCGCGCTTACCACAAACCAGGGTGTCCCACTTTCCGATAATCAAAATTCACTCCGAGCCAATCCACGTGGTCCGACTCTGTTAGAGGATTTTATTCTCCGGGAAAAAATTACCCATTTTGACCACGAGCGTATACCAGAGCGCATCGTGCATGCGCGTGCTACGGGTGTGCATGGATTCTTTGAACTGACTACTTCTCTGAAGCGTTATACCACTGCCCGCATTCTCACAGAGGTGGGCGAGAAGACCCCGGTATTTACGCGCATATCGACTGTGGCGGGTGGTGCCGGTTCGGTGGACACACCGCGTGATGTCCGTGGCTTTGCCGTCAAGTTTTATACCAAGGAAGGCAACTGGGATTTGGTGGGCAATAATGTCCCGGTTTTTTTTATCCAAGATGCCATCAAATTTCCCGACCTTATCCATGCCGTGAAGATGGAACCTGATCGCGGTTTTCCGCAATCGGCAACCGCGCACGACACGTTTTGGGATTTTATTTCGCTCACGCCAGAATCCATGCACATGGTGATGTGGATCATGTCGGACCGTACCTTGCCACGTTCGTTGCGCATGATCGAAGCCTTCGGTGTGCATAGTTTCCGCTTGATAAATGACGTCGGCGAGTCGATCTTCGTTAAATTCCACTGGCGCCCCAAGCTTGGATTGCAGTCCACTATTTGGGACGAGACCGTCAAGATTGCAGGCGCAGATCAAGACTTTCACCGCCGCGATATGTTCGATGCCATCGCAGCGGGTAATTTCCCGGAGTGGGAATTTGCGGTGCAACTTTTCACCCAGGCGGAAGCGGACAAATTTCCGTTCGATCATTTAGATGCGACCAAACTCATTCCGGAAGAGCTGGTGCCCTTGCAAGTAATTGGACGCATGGTATTGGATCGCTGGCCGAACAATTTTTTCGCCGAAACCGAACAGGTGGCTTACTGTCCGTCGCACGTTGTGCCGGGTATTGATTTCTCAAATGACCCACTGCTGCAAGGTCGTTTATTCTCCTATCTCGATACTCAACTGTCGCGTCTGGGTTCAGCAAACTTTCATCAGATTCCAGTCAACGCTCCCAAGTGTCCGTTTGCCAATCATCAGCGCGATGGCCACATGCAGATGGCGCAACCAACAGGTCGCGTGGCCTATGAGCCCAATTCCTTGTCGAAAGACTCGCCGCGCGAAACGCCAAGCCAGGGTTTTCGCAGTGCAGCGGTGACAGAGACTGGCGACAAAGGTCGCATTCGTGCCGAGAGTTTCGCCGATCACTACAGCCAAGCCCGTCAGTTCTATCTCAGCCAAACCCCTTATGAGCAGGCGCACATCGCGTCGGCCTTAGTGTTTGAGCTTTCCAAGGTCGAACATCTGCATATCCGCACGGCGATGGTCGGTCATCTGCGTCATATTGAAGAAGACTTTGCCAAGCGCGTCGCCGCGGGCCTTGGGTTCGACAACATGCCCGATGCGCCGGTGGCCGCAGCGTCCGTGCAAGACATGAAGCCTTCACCCGCACTGCGGGTTATCGGCAATATGAAGGACACGCTAAAAGGGCGCACGGTTGGCATTCTGATCGCGGATGGTTCCGATGGTGGTGTCATCAAGAACATAAAAAAGGCTGCGACCGATGCCGGTGCGGGCGTGAAGATTATCGCCACTAAAGTGGCTGGCGCTAAACTGGCTGATGGCTCGATGCTTCCCGCGGACGGGCAATTGGCCGGTACGCCTTCAGTGTTATTTGATGCAGTCGCCATCATCCTTTCAGACGAAGGTGTCAAAGCACTGTCGAAGGAAGGCGCCGCAATCGATTTTGTGCGCGATGCGTTTGGACATCTCAAAGCTATTGCTATCGACAAAGGCGGTCAGGCGCTTTTAAAGATTGCCAATATTGGACAAGACGCTGGCGTTGTCGAGGCCGCTAACACAAACGCATTCATTGCTGCCGCCAAGACGCGCCAATGGGAGAGGGAGAAGTCCGTTCGAACCTTAGCATAGTGGGTCACGGCGGAAAAGTCGCCGCTCTAGTCAGAGCGGAGGTTCACGCCGCCCGTGAGGCGAAGCGCGGAGCGTGCTCTTAATATTGAAAGCGCGTTTTTTTTGGTATTGCCGTAGGTCGTCGCTCATGCCTGGACATTTTGCGACTATTTTTAGAGTCACGAAAAATAAATGCAACTTCGACGGCCGTTGCGTGAAATCTCAGTCGGCCGTCGAAGCGCAATCCTTCGGCTGTCTTACTGGGTATTAGAGAACTGGAGCTGGAACCGGTGCTGGAGCTGGAACCGGTGCT
>JANPPH010000142.1:0-2268 GCA_031428395.1 Gammaproteobacteria bacterium | reverse complement strand
TTAGCCGCCAGCTCGCCGCGCTTCGTGCGCGATGACGATTGGCCACACGCCATGTCACCGCAATTACTCAATCAATTCGCGCATGACCTTGAGCATAACTATTTAGCTACGCTGGATCGATTTTTAGCCCTACTAGGTTGGGGCGAAGACCCACGCCCTTTTATCCGCACACTGCGCGGGCGATTACTACAACAACCCACACCGCAGCCCGAAGCACTACGCGGCGCCTTAACCCTTTTGCATAACTCGGACATGCGACCGCAGTTAGCGCAGGTGCGATGCCCGGTGCTCATTGCATTAGGACGTCATGATGCCTTAGTACCACGCGCGGTCGGCGAGGACATTATCAAATTAGTACCTCACGCCCGACTACACATCTTCGAGACCGCCGGGCACGCGCCCTTTCTCACCCATACGGCAGAATTCATGCAATTGTTAAATGACTTTACCCATGAGTAGCGATTTCGAAAATTATCGGATTGATAAGCGCCAAGTCCGCGCCGCGTTTGAACGCGCCGCGCCAAATTATGATGCCGTAGCGGTGCTGCAACGCGAAGTCGGAAATCGCGTGCTCGAGCGGCTGCAACTAATACGCACCACGCCGGAACGCATTTTGGACATCGGTGCGGGCACCGGTTTGTATACCTCGGCTCTGTCTAAGATGTATAGCAAAGCGCATGTCGTCGCCGTAGATATTGCAGAAGGCATGCTCAAACAAACACGGCAGCGCATGAGCTTGCTGCAAAAGCTAATGCGCCGCCAATCACTGGTGTGCGCCGACGCCGAAATGCTGCCACTGGTCGACCGTTGCGCGGACATGGTTTTTTCCAATCTTACGTTACAATGGTGTATTGATTTAGATCGCACTTTTCGCGATTTTTTGCGCGTGCTCAAGCCCGGTGGATTGTTGATGTTCAGCACTTTTGGCCCTGACACGCTGCGAGAATTGCGCCAAAGCTGGCGCGCCGTGGACGACGCAATCCATGTCAACGCCTTCATCGACATGCACGATATCGGCGATGCCTTATCACGCACAGGATTCGCCGATCTGGTCATGGACGTCGAATACATCACCCTCACTTATCCCGACATTTATACCCTAATGCGTGACATCAAAACCCTAGGCGCTCATAACGTTACATCAGGGCGTCGGCACGGCTTAACTGGCAAAGGACGTATCACGCAATTGGCCCAAGCCTACGAAAATTTCCGTACTAAAGATGGCGTACTGCCGCTCACCTATGAAGTCGTTTATGGTCATGCCTGGGTCCCAGACCTCACTACCAAGCAGCGGGCACAGGATGGCGTTACCAAAGTGCCGCTCGAGCACTTGCGGCGCAGGCCGCCGTCTTCCACGTTATGAATAAAGCGCGCGGCTTCTTCATTACCGGCACAGACACCGATGTCGGCAAGACGTGGGTAGCACTGGGCTTGATTACCGCGCTAAAGAAAAGCCATTTAAAAGTAATGGCGATGAAACCTATTGCTTGCGGTTGCCAAGTAACGTCAGACGGTTTACGCAACGATGATGCGCAGCTTTTATCGCAACACGCCTCGACGACGCAACCTTATGAGTTAGTCAATCCCTACGCCTTTGCGGCCGCCATCGCACCGCACTTAGCCGCCCGCGACGAGGGCGTAGACATCCACGTCGCCAACATCGTGCGCGCTTACACCGAGATTGCGGATCACGCGGACTGCGTGGTAGTGGAAGGCGTCGGCGGATGGCAGGTGCCCATCAGCGAGACACAAACCACGGTCGCCATCGCTCAAGCACTCGCGTTGCCGGTAATTTTAGTCGTCGGAATAAAGTTAGGCTGTCTCAATCATGCGTTGCTTACCAGTGAGTCGATTGAGCGCTCCGGCGTGTCTTTCGCTGGTTGGGTCGCAACAGCAATCGACCGCAGCTGTGTAGGGATTGAAGAAAATATCAGAGCGTTAGGTGAAAGAATTTCAGCACCGTTGCTCGGCGTGGTGCCTTATTTAGAAGAACTGGATGTAGAAAAAATTGCAGAATCTTTGAAAGTGCTTCCTTGCGCCTAGACTGGCAATAGGTACTGCCGAATTTAAGCGCAAGGAGCGAGCGACACATACGAGCCTGTTCAAAATCTCCGTGGAGGGATGCTGTGCAAGGCAAAATCGAAATCAAAAACGGAGCATACACGGAGTATGTGAGTATTTAGAGTTCCATTTTAACGCCGCAATGCGCCCTCCACGGAGATCTTGAATAGTCTCTTAGACGACATAGCGCGACGAGTGCAGTACCTC
>JANPPH010000141.1:0-18139 GCA_031428395.1 Gammaproteobacteria bacterium | reverse complement strand
GATCATACCGTGGGGGGAAACCTAATTGAATGATTGCCTAAAATGCGTGAAAAACCGAATTTTTGGATAAAAATCATGAGGAAGGCAGTCAAAAACGCAAGCCGCTGTAATAAAGAAGAGAAATGCTGAACAACCGCCGTCACTGGCTGAACTAACGCAAAACCGAACACTATTTTGTTTTCGCGCAAATTCTGCGTTGTCACTGTGGACTTCATATATAAATACGGGTCAAACACCATGCAGCAAATCTTGCTTAAAGTCTACAGCTGGGTAGTGAAATGGCACTGGACCATCGGGTTTACCGTTAAGAAACTGCTGTGCCCACTCAGAATCGGACTGGCGCAGATCCGTAGGCGTGCCATGCGTCACTACTTTCCCTTGTGAAATCAGGTAAATATGATCCGAAATGGCGGACACTTCTTGAACATCGTGCGACACGATAATGCTTGTCAAGCCGAGACTGTCGTTGAGTCGCCGAATCAGCTCCATAATTACACCAACGGTTATGGGATCTTGCCCGGTGAAGGGCTCGTCATACATCACCATCATGGGATCAAGCGCAATCGCTCGCGCCAGCGCCACACGCCGGGCCATGCCGCCCGACAATTCCGCTGGCATGAGATGCCGCGCCCCACGCAAGCCGACTGCTTGGAGTTTAAGCATCACCAAATCGCGAATCAGCGAATCTGAAAGCTTGGTGTGCTCACGCAGCGGGAAGGCGACGTTATCAAACACGGTTAGGTCGGTAAACAACGCGCCGGTTTGAAACATCATGCCCATGCGCTTACGCAGCTCAAAAAGTTCTTGCCGAGAAAGCGTTGGCACATTGGCGCCGTCCACTTCCACCGTGCCCGCAAGCGGACTTAGTTGTCCGCCAATTAGACGCAGCAAAGTCGTCTTGCCCGTGCCGCTAGGCCCCATTATGGTGGTAACCTTTCCGCGCTGAATGTCCAGATCAACGCCACCTAAAATTACGCGCTCACCATGCAGAAAATGCAAGCCGCGAATTTTTACCAGCACATCACTGTCGTTCTTGGACATGGCAAGCCTGTTGCGCGGAAACTAAGTTCCAGCGATGGTCATTTGTTCAATGAAAATAGACCCCGTCCGCGTGTTGCGGCGAGTATCAACATCATTACCAATCTCTAATAAACGCATAAGCATATCACGGAGATTTCCAGCTATGGTGATCTCCTCAACCGGGTATTGAATCTCGCCACCCTCCACCCAAAAGCCTGACGCACCACGCGAGTAATCGCCTGTAACTCGGTTGACGCCTTGCCCCATTAGCTCGGTGACAAGCAGGCCTTTGTCCATGGTTTTGAGTAGAGCGGTTAGATCTTTGTTGCCAGTATTAATAAAAAGGTTGTGCACGCCACCTGCGTTGCCAGTGGTTTGCATGCCCAACTTGCGCGCCGCGTAACTGTCTAGGACATAACTTTGGAGCACGCCGTCGCGAACGATGTCGTGTGCGCGAGTGGCAACGCCCTCGTTATCAAAAGGCGCACTGCCTAAGCCTTTTTTAAGGTGCGGGCGCTCGTCGATGCGTATGTGGGACGGGCAAACTTGCTTGCCTAAGCTATCGACTAAAAATGTCGTTTTACGATACAAGCTGCCACCACTGATGGCGCCGATGAAGTGCGACAACAAGCTACTTGCGACTTCGGCGGCGAAAATCACTGGGGCCGAACCGGTCGGTAAACGGCGACCGTTTAAACGCCGTAAAGCACGTTCAGCGGCTTGACGTCCGATATAAGCGGCATCTTCCAACTCACTCGGGTCGCGCGTGGCTGAATACCAATAGTCGCGCTGCATGGCCTCGTCTTCTTGACTAATAACCGAACAGCTGACCGAGTGATGAGAGCTTGGATAAGCGCCGACAAAACCGTGACTATTGCCATAAACGCGGAAACCTTGGAAGGTTGAAACACTAGCGCCTTCGGAGTTGGTAATGCGCTTGTCAAAATCACGCGCGGCGGATTCGCATTCCAATGCCAACGCAATGGCTTGCTCAGGCGTCACATCCCAGGGATAACACAAATCCAAATCAGGGATATCGCGGGCCATGAGATCAGCATCGGCAAGCCCGGAGTACGGATCTTCAGCAGTGACTGAGGCGATAGCCAGCGCAGCTTTAACCGTATCACGCACAGCATTGCGCGAAAAATCGGAGGTACTCGCCGATCCTTTGCGATTACCAACATAGACGGTGATGGCAAGCCCTTTGTCGCGATGATGCTCGATGGTTTCAACATCACCCATGCGCACCGTCGTCGCCAAGCCAGTCTCCATACTGACACCCGCTTCAGCAGCCGTCGCGCCTTGCGCGCGCGCTTCTTTAAGCAAATCTTGGACTAATTCTTGGAGTTTGTCGCTACTGCTTGAGGCTAGTTCGTTGCTCATATCCTTTTTCCAGCGGGCCTTCCGTTAGTGCTATGTTTTAACCCAGATTTTCCATTAACACTCTACTGCGGCTGCACAACGCACTGAATCTGCGCGAGAAAAGATGAAAAACAGTTTGTCACCGTAGAGTGACTACGCCTCCGACTGTTTTTCATCTTTTCTCGCCCCTCTTCAGCACCTTGCGCACCCTCGCTACGAGGCTAATGGAAAATCTGAGTTTAAGGGTACCACTATAAATTCGATCAAGCTGCTGCTGGCAAGGCGAAAACGTCCGAAAAAGCGCAGTTTACACGAGGTAAATGAGCATTTTGAGGACGCCCAAATATATAAGGGCAACGCCGCCAGCGCGGCTTTAGCGGATTTATAGAGGTGCCCTTAAGCTTACGATATTTAGCCTTATCAAGATGTCGTGCCGCCGACAGTCAGCCCGTCAATCAACAACGTCGGCTGCCCTACCCCTACTGGCACGCTCTGACCCTCTTTGCCGCAAGTGCCAACACCATCATCCAGGCGCATATCACTGCCCACCATCGACACGCGCGTTAAGACGTCGGGGCCGTTGCCCACCAACGTTGCGCCTTTGACAGGATACGTTATTTTGCCGTTTTCAATCATGTAGGCTTCGCTCGCCGAGAAAACGAACTTACCGGAGGTGATATCTACCTGACCGCCGCCGAAATTGACTGCGTACAAGCCTTTTTTCACGCTCGAAATGATTTCTTGGGGGTCATGCTTGCCGGCCAACATGTATGTGTTAGTCATGCGTGGCATCGGCATATGCGCATAAGACTCACGCCGTCCGTTGCCCGTCGGCGCAACGCCCATCAAGCGGGAATTTAATTTATCCTGGATATAGCCTTTCAATATGCCATTTTCGATCAGAACGGTGCATTGCGTCGGCACGCCTTCATCATCAACATTTAGCGAGCCGCGACGATTGCTCAACGTGCCATCGTCAACGACCGTACAAAGCTCGGACGCTACTTTTTCACCAATGCGACCAGCAAAAGCGGACGTGCCTTTGCGATTGAAATCGCCCTCAAGGCCATGACCGATCGCTTCGTGCAATAGTATGCCGGGCCAACCTGGCCCTAGCACGACTTGCATGGTGCCTGCAGGCGCATCTTTGGCTTCAAGATTCACCAATGCCAGGCGCACGGCTTCGCGCACGAAATTAAGACCGCGTTCATCTTCGAGGAAATATTGATATCCCACACGGCCACCGCCACCTGCGGAACCCTGCTCGCGACGGCCATTTTGCTCTGCGACGACGCTGACATTAAGGCGGACTAGTGGCCGCCTATCCGCCGCCATAGTGCCATCACTTGCAGCAATCAAAATGACTTCATAAACACCGGCGAGGCTTACGACAACATTTGTAATGCGCGCATCAAGGCGCCGAGCCTCCGTATTGAGCAATTCTAGGAGTGCGACTTTTTCCTGGGACGAAAGACCCACCAACGGATCCAATGGCGCATACAGCGAGGTTGCTCTGCCGCGCTTGCTCCATGCCTGCACACGTCCTTCGGAGCCGGAACGGGCTATTGCTCGGGCGGTCGTTGCGGCTTCTGTGAGAGCGGGCAAAACAATTTCGTCGGAATAGGCAAATCCCGACTTCTCGCGACTGATGGCGCGTACACCAACGCCTTGCTCGATGCCGAAACTGCCTTCCTTAACGATATTATCTTCCAGCACCCACGATTCGTGGCGGCTACTTTGGAAGTAAAGGTCGGCGAGGTCGATGTTGTGGGTGAGCATGCGATCCAACACTGTGTGCAGATCACGATCACCCAGCCCCACTGGCTCTAAAATTTGTTGTCGTGCGATATCAAGTGTTGTGGTCATTCAGAATCCTAGTGTAGATATCTGCCAAGTAACTCGCCAATTTCCGTCTCAGCGGGAGTGGCGATAGGATTAGTCCAACGCGCAGTGCAATTTGCGATGATCGATGGCGGGGAAGTTGCGCCGAATGCTATGCAAACGATGCACATCGATTTCGGCCATCACCACTCCAGATCCGCGCTGCAATCTATCCAAAATCACACCCCACGGATCAACGATCATGCTATCACCGTGCGTTTCGCGCCCATTCACGTGATAACCACCCTGCGCTGCGGCAACCACATGACAGAGATTTTCGATGGCGCGCGTCCTTACCATTGCTTCCCAGTGGGCCTTGCCAGTTATCGCAGTGAAGGCGGCGGGCAACACTAGCAGCTCCATACGGTCATCAAGCAAGCGGCGAAACAGTTCGGGAAAACGTAAATCATAGCATATTGCTATCCCCACGCGACCAAATGGCGAATCCACTACAAGCAATTCATTGCCGGGCTCAATGGTTTGGGATTCCGCATAGGTTTCATTACCTTCATCAATGCGGACGTCGAACAAATGAATTTTGTCGTAACGGGCGCGGCGCTCGCCTTGCGCGTCAATAAGCAGACATGCGGCACGTACTTTGTCGGAATTATGCGCCGCCAGTGGGATTGTGCCTCCCACCAACCAAATGCGGTGCTTGATCGCCTGTTGCGCGAGAAACTCTTGAATAGGGCCGCGGCCATCTTGTTCTCGAAGGCGCACTTTGTCGTATTCCGACATGCCCATGATGGCGAAATTTTCGGGCAGCACCGCTAATTGGGCGCCTGCATCGGCCGCGATGCTAATTAACCGCGCCGCTTCATGTAAATTGGCGCGTACATTCGGCCCCGAAGCCATCTGAATGGCCGCTACTTGACTCATTACTGCCCTCCTCCGCTCAGAACGGGTTGCGGTGTTTCGGCACCCTCAGCCAAAGACGCGGTCGACGTTAATTCGACCCCGCCAACCCCAATTACTGCAAGCTCAAGTGCGTCGTCGCTTATGCTACTCGGCGCGCTACCCGGAACAATATCGATACGATTGGAGCTAATACCCATCGCCACCAACCAAGCACGCAATTCTTGTGCCCACAGCACACCGGCTTCTCCATCGGGATAGCGGATTAGCAGTTTGCGATTGGGACGCACCGTCATTTGATCGACCGCAGCTGCCACCGCAGGCAAGCGAGCAACAAAAACGCCATTGCGCGGATGTGACCAGTCTTCGGCGGTAATTAGTTCCGCGCTCAAAGATTCACAGGACGCTGCAGCAGTGACGATGAGCAACCCAAGTTTCAGCGTGGTAACGGCACTAGACTTACTAATTATCTTCATCTCTATTTTGTTTTTTCTGTTTACTATTGGACAGCAATTCCACTACAGGCTTATCCCAGGAGCCAGTAACACTGTATTTTGCGCGGGCCATTGCGCCGAGGGGCTTGCCAATAAGCTTCTCGGCAAGCCAAGCCGCCGCGCCTGCTGCGGGGCTGGCCAACACGCCAATGGCAAGTGGCAAACTTGAGGTAATATGCGGGGTCACGGTGACCCGTTGATCGTAATCTCGCTTCGCCAAGCCTATGCGTCCCGTCACATCTATGCGTGCAGCGGGACCGTCCATGAATAAGCTATCTATGAATGCATTGCCATTTTCTATGGTGAATTTGCCTTCAGTCTTATCGAAGGAGAAGCCTTTTGCAAACAAATCACTGAAATCCAACGTTAGGCGCCTAGGCAGAGCCTGTAGACTCAACAGACCAAAAATTCGTCCTGCCCCCGGATCCACGTCGAGCACGCGGCCATCTTCAATTTTAATTTGCAATACGCCGTCAATATCTTTTAGCGCAAAAGCACTCGGCGGCCCCACCCACTGAACCGTCATTTCACTGTGGCTTTTGCCATTCTTGATGCTATCTACGTAGCCAAAAGTCGACAATGTACTGCCCACGTCGTCGCTGTCCATGACCATGTTTAAGCTGGTGGAGGATAGCTTTGCAGCCATTGTCCATTCTCCGTGTGCGCGAATACGAGTGTGTGGAGAAATGGCTGTAAAATCGGTGAACTTTAGACCGTCTGGAATTTTGCTTGCGGTTAATGAAAGACTACCAAGATCGAAGCCATTAAATTTGAATTGGCGACTTTTTAGTTGCAAAGGTGGCAATTGGCGCGGATCTGTCGCGGGCTGCTTACCGGTGGGCGCACCATTCGCCTCTAGAAACAGACGCTCGAAATCCAAGGTGATGGGCTGAATCGAACTATGCGGGACACGCATTCTTCCTACGGCTTGCTCGCCACTTACATCGACAACCCATGCGTCAGTAAATTTTTCCGCTTTTACGCTCATAGCAGAAAAAACATTGCCCATTACTTCCAAGCCATCAACGTGCAAATCAATCCAACGTAATCCTATGTCGGACAGTGCGGGGTTTTTGTCGGTCGCCGTCTGTCCAATGTTATCCCATTCGCGTTTTGAAAAGTGCGTGAGCTGCCCGGCAACACGCAGACCGGGCTGTGACGGCAACTGCGCGGGTTCGCCGCCAAAACGTAACTCACCCCGTTCAATAATGGTTTTGGAGTTTCGGCGTTTTAAATCGAAAATCCCTGAGACATTGTCACCAAAACGAAGGCGAATAGGATTGTCACCCCCTAATGGCAAAGCCAAATCCACCGTCAACTTTTGCAGTCGAAAGGCCGGTTTTTCGAAAGGCTCTGGCAAATTAATACTAATGCCTTGCATAGACGACTCTAAACGTAGATCAATACTGTTTGTGTCATCACCCTGTGACGAAATTTTTAACTTCGCCAACCAATCAGAATTGCCCTTTAACGAGGATTGCAGAGATGGCAGAAATTGCTTAGCCAAGTTTTCCGCATTCGCCTTACCGCTGGCCTGTATGACTGTCATCGGCCCACCGGCTCCCTCTTCATGCCGTATGTCGATACGAGCCTGCTGTCCAAATAACTGCGCTTTCATGCCGGTGGCAACAAGGCCGTTATCCGTAAAGCGTACAACACCATTAATCTCATCAATCTCCGCCACATCCTGCAAATTAAGCTTACTATCGCTTAACATCAAGACACCATCCACTTTGGCCGGCGCGGAAGATAGGGGCAACACCAAAGTAAGATCGAGCTCAGCGGAGCCTTGTGCTACGGCATGTTCAAATAACTTTCCTTGGTGTTTGCCTAGCGGTGTTTCAATGAGAAATCGCAGCGCATCATCGGTGCTGCCAAACGCATTACCGGTGACGGTTAAGACCGCTGGCTCCGCAGCCAAATCGGGGATTATCGCGCGGGTTGGCAGTACATGGGCTCGCAATATTTTGGCCTCTTCAGCGTTTATCTCAAGGCTTTTACCGCTGGCGATCACTTCAGCTTGAATTTGTGTTAGGCGCGGCCATTGCGGCGCATAGTCAAGGATACCGTCTACGACTTGCGCCCGTGCCTCGAATGTTCCCTGATGTTTATCAAAAGGAAATTCATTCACCGCGCCTCGAAAAACAACGCCTCCCGATACAATGCGGCCGCCTTCAATTGCATCATCTAGCCATGCCCCTACGCGAGGCGGCATGATATGCGCTGGCAAATAACGCGAAATCTGTGCGATGTTGCCTCGGCTCACCGTCGCCACCAAATCAAGCAACGGCGATTTGCCTTCCTGCCAATGCAATGCGGCGTTTACTCGCCCTTCTATATCAGGGTTCTTTACATACCAATCATTACTTTGAGCATGCCATCCCCGACCATCGCGCCGCCATTCAAGCATGCCGACAACTTTATCAACGGCCCAGGTATCGCGAAATAGTTTTTTTACATTTAAACCGGCGTGTCGTGCATCGATGGTTACAACCCCACTGTCTTGGTCGGCGCGTAAAGTTCCCGCCATGCCACGCACACCAGGGATGTACTTCCAAGGCTGCGCGCTCACGTCCGTAAAATGAGCTTGGACAAAATATGCCTTATCGGCTGATGCCTCACTATGACGAAAAGCGAAATCGCTTAGATCGCCATGCGGCTGCAAGGCAATTAGGGCGCTGCGTAGATCACCTTGAACGAGATCCCCAAGCAATAACACTGAACTGATATCTTGCACTCTGAGGAAAGTGGAGCCTGCCTCTATCGCTAGATGTCCATCCAAATGGCTAACACCCAAATGAAGACGGGTCGGCAACCAGGCACGACCATTGCGCGCAATCACAAACCGATCAACATCCACAGACCAGGCATCCGCCGAGCGCTGCCAATTGAAGCGGCCCGATACATTGCTAAATCGACCACCATTGTGCACCGCCAACCCGCGCCGAGGCCGCTCACCTAACTGCAGGTCCAACACCCTAACTTCGCCTTGCGCACTGACGGGAGTTGCCTGGCGCCATTGACTCCAGGAAGCAATGTCAACGACACCCTTGCTCACCACCACACCCCGCAAATCACTGCCGCCAAGCCACTCCTTGGCGACAAGGCCGCTGCCTTTTATATATATTTCCCCATCCCACTCTTGCGCGTCGAGAAAATTCCCGGTGATATCCGCGGCAAACTCGATCCCACGGCCCATCCCTGGTGGCAAGGATAGCTTCCCCGAGAGGAAGTGACGGTCACCTTGATTGTGAAAAGTGAAACTAACATCGCGAAACAACATGGGCGGCGTATTTTTTTTCATATCGCGCCAATGTACGCGACTCTTTTCAATGCTTATGCCTTTCCGACTAAACAGCCAATCACGCATTAAAGCACTATCGGTTTCTGCGGAGCCCGCGATTCCTGCGACGACGAAAGTACCGTCGGGGCGACGAACAACAGAAAGATTTACACCAGAAATAGTGATCTGACCCGGTTCAACGCGACCATGCAGCAACGACGCAACAACATCAATGTCGATGTTGACTTCCTCAAATAAAGCCACTGGCTTTTGCTCGGCATCGCGCATTTGTACGCCGGTCAATTTTAAACTCGGCCCCACACCACGCCACTGCGCTTCCAGCGATCCGATCACCATGGACTGACCGACCGACCGGTTAATCCATCCTTCAATATCGCTCCGATACTGGCCAGCGACTGGTAGCAACAGCCGAACCAGACTAAATAACAATGCCGTTGCAATGATCAAGAACACCGCAACAGCAGTACATTTTGATAGCAGACGCTTAAACATGGAAGGACAACTAAGAGACCCTCATCTGCTGCGCCCATGTATTTACATAGGGACCACGTCGAACTGCTCTCGCGTGTACAACGATTCCACCTGAAACTTGATCGGCTTTTTAATAAATTCCTCAAGCTCGGCAACGCCGGTCGATTCTTCATCCAGCAATCGATTAGCAACTTCCTGGGAGACCAACACTAACAATTGCTGTGCCTCAAATTGTCTGGAAGCACGTAAAATTTCTCGGAAAATCTCATAACACATCGTTTCAGCGGTTTTTAAGGAAGCACGCCCGCTACACGTTGGGCAAGCTTCGCATAACACATGTCCAAGGCTCTCGCGGGTACGCTTACGCGTCATCTCAACCAGACCGAGCGCCGAGACGCCACTCACGTGACTCTTCGCGTGATCACGTTCTAGGCTTTTTTCTAAGGCGCGTAGGACCTGATTCTTATGATCTTCCTCCACCATATCAATAAAGTCGATAATGATAATGCCACCGAGATTACGCAGACGCAGTTGACGGGCAATGGATTGTGCCGCTTCGAGGTTCGTTTTGAAGATTGTTTCCTCAAGATTGCGATGGCCAACAAACGCGCCGGTGTTAATGTCAATTGTCGTCATCGCTTCGGTTTGATCAATCACCAAATGACCTCCAGACTTCAACTGCACCTTCCGCTGCAACGCCTTTTGCACTTCATCTTCCACTGAATACAAATCGAAAATCGGCCGTTCCCCAGGGTAATATTCAATACACGATACAAGGTCGGGAATAAACTTCTCGGCGAAGTTCACAATACGCCTGAAGGTCTCGCGCGAGTCAATACGCACCTTTTCTACCTGGGTGCCCACCAGGTCTCGCAGCGCGCGCAGAGCCAACGGCAAATCCTCGTAAACAATGGAGCCGGCGGGTGCTTGTTCGATATTGCGCTGGATTTCGCCCCAGAGTTTGGTGAAAAACTCAACGTCCGCCCGCAGCATGTCTTCACCGACGCCTTCAGCCGCTGTTCGCATGATATAACCGCCCGCTGCGCCAGACTCTGACATGATGACGCTCATGATATCTTTCAAGCGCTTACGCTCAGTCTCGTTTTCAATTTTTTGCGACACACCAACATTGACTTCATCGGCCAGAAAAACCAGATAGCGAGATGGAACGCTAAGCTGAGTTGATAGGCGTGCGCCTTTGCTGCCCAACGGGTCTTTAATTACCTGAACCAGCACCTCCTGACCTTCACGCACCAACGACGTGATCGGCTCGATGCGTCGTTCTTCATATTTAGACAACGCTTGGCCGTTCGAACCATTGTTTTCAGACGTCGGCACCATCATGCCGCGATCAAGATGGGTGCTAACAATATCCGACGCATGCAAAAAAGCCGTTCGCTCCAACCCCACATCAACGAATGCAGCTTGCATACCGGGCAACACTCGCATGATGCGGCCCTTATATATATTGCCCACCAAGCCGCGCTTGTTCGCGCGTTCGATATACACCTCTTGTAATACGCCATTTTCGACAACTGCCACACGTACTTCGCGTGGCGTTACGTTAATTAGAATTTCTTCGCTCATCGTTTTATCCTGGGCATCAGAACTGCTGGAGTTTTTTTAACCAAATACCCGCACTGCGCACAGACCGTTAATGCGCCCGCCGCCGCTAAAAGCCTGTGACAGTTGACACTTCTACTTCGTTGGTAAACCCAATTCGCGCAATAGCTCGAAGGTTTCAAACAAAGGCAGCCCCATAACGCCGGAGTAGCTGCCCTCAATGTGTGCAACAAACACCGCGGCGCGACCCTGAATCGCGTAAGCACCCGCCTTATCGCAAGGCTCGCCCGTCGCCCAATACGCCTCGCGTTCAGCCGCGCTTGTGACGCGAAATAAAACTTTTGTAATACTCAAGCGCGAGACTTCTCGCTCTCCGACCAACGCCACGCCAGTCATCACCATGTGAACGCGACCCGATAGCTGCGCCAACATCGCCAACCCATGTGTCCGGTCTTTTGGCTTACCTAGCATTTGTCCGTCGATGACCACTGCCGTGTCGGCAGCCAACACTGGACGCCGTTGATCTGACGGAATAGCTAGCCAACCCGCGCGTGCCTTGTCAAACGCCAAGCGCAAAACACACATCTCGGGCGCTTCGCCCGAACGCTGGCGCTCATCCACATTAACCGGCTGCACACGATAGGCCACGCCTATTTGGTCTAAGAGTTGTTTACGACGAGGTGACGATGAGGCGAGGTAGATGAAGTCGCTTTCCATAGCGTGCTAGGCGCGGTGGTAAGGATGGTTATGTAGCAAAGTCCAAGCGCGGTACAACTGTTCAGCGACTAGCACGCGCACCAAAGGATGCGGCAATGTCAATCGCGACAGCGACCACTGTTTGTCCGCCAGCGATTTACAGTCCGCCGCCAAACCATCCGCGCCACCGGCAATCAGCGCAATATCGCACCCACTGCTTAACCAGCGGCTTAACTCATCGGACAGCTCTCGCGTCGACAACTCTTGGCCGCGTTCATCGAGCACCACAACAAGACTGCCTTTAGGTATGGCAGCGCGGATACGTTCGCTCTCTTCACGCAATATTTTGGCGGTATCCGCTGTTTTGGCTCGTTTAGCTGGCGCTATCTCAATCAATTGCAACACGCACTCCTGCGTCAAGCGTTGCGCGTATTCTTGATAGCCGCTGATAACCCACGCCGGCATGCGACTGCCAACGGCGATAAAATACACTTTCATCCTAATCGATCATGAAGCGAATTGGTGATTTTTCGCGTGGAGCATCCACGACGTCGGTGGCGTTTTCACGGCACAGCGGCGCCTGAAGCGTGGCGAGATGGCGCGCCATATCAAGGAAGGAGGTTTTTTCGCCGAACTTAAGGTCAACTACTGCTGCTCGCGCCGCTCGTATTTGGCTCCTTAATCGTCCAAAGTCTTTCCAGACTATAAAATTCCCGGGCATCCGGCTTCATCACATGCACCACGACATCTACTAAATCGACCAATATCCAGTCGCCAACTCTTTCGCCTTCAACGCCCAAGGGACGGACGCCCGCCGCTTTAGCCTTTTCGACTACCTTGTCGGCCAAAGACTTAACGTGCCGATCAGAGTTGCCGCTGGCAATAATCATAAAGTCAGTGATAGTGCTGATTTTGCGAACATCAAGCACGACGACGTTAACGGCCTTTAAATCTTCAAGAGCTTCCAGCGCCAGGTCTTTCAGCTGTTCATTTTTCATCATAATTATTTAGTACCGATATCTTTAGTTAAGTTTAACCCAAATTTCGCCGCAGAGGTCTACTGCGAAATTCTAGATCAATGGGCGAAAATTTTTTCAGTTGCGATCATTTCTGCCACCGCGTCAGGCACCAGATAACGAATACTTTTTCCCTGCGCCACGAGCGCACGAATTTGCGTGGCGGAAATCTCTAGTTGCGTCACATCACTGCATAAAATCCATCCTGACTCGCGCTGGTGAAGCTTGTCAGGATGGTCAATTTGGTGCGTCTGCATTAGCTCAGAAAGCTCACCCGAGTACGAGGCTATTTTGCCTGGCCTACGCATCACGATGATATGCGCAAGCGTGATAAGCTCGCGCCAGCAATGCCAAGTGGGTAGACCCATAAAGGCATCTACACCCACTATCATACAAAGGGGCGTTTGACCGAGATCTTGGCGGAGGGAGCGAAGAGTCTCGACCATATAAGAAGGGCCGGGGCGGCACAATTCACGATCATCGACGCTCAATCCAGGCTCACCCGCAACGGCTGCGCTGACCATCCGCAGCCGCTGTTGCCCGGTTGCGCACGTGGCGTCACGATGAGGCGGAACATTACTTGGGACAAAGCGCACTTCGCTCAGCGCCAGGTCTTGCAATAACTCTACAGCGGGGCGAAGATGCCCAAAATGGATAGGATCAAAGGTACCACCGAGAATGCCGATGGTCATGGCTTAGGCAGCTTGATCGAGTTTATAGATACACCCGTCGACGTCACTCACTTCCGCACTTGCCCGTCGCCCAACACGATGTATTTTTGAGTCGTCAATCCTTCCAAACCCACTGGCCCACGCGCATGCAACTTATCGGTACTGATGCCAATCTCCGCGCCTAGTCCATATTCGAAACCATCGGCAAAACGCGTCGAGGCATTCACCATCACCGAACTGGAATCGACCTCGCGCAAGAAACGGCGCGCCTTAGTGTAATCTTCAGTGATAATGGCATCGGTATGCGCCGAACCGTATTTTTGGATGTGATCAAGCGCCTCATCTAAGCCATTGACCACACGAATAGCCAGAATGGGAGCCAAATATTCGGCATACCAATCCTCCTCGGTCGCGGCATGGATGCCAGGTAATAAGCGCCGAGTACGTTCGCAACCGCGCAGCTCAACGCCCGTTTCACGATACATCTTGCCCAGAGTCGGCAAAACTTGCTCGGCGATTGCGTTGTCGACTAATAAGGTCTCCATCGTGTTGCAGGTACCATAACGCTGAGTCTTAGCGTTATAAGCAACGCTCACGGCTTTTTGCACGTCCGCAGTTGCGTCAATATAAGTGTGGCAAACACCGTCCAAATGCTTGATGACGGGCACCGTGGCTTCCTTGCTCACGCGTTCGATCAAACTTTTTCCGCCACGTGGTACGAGCACGTCCACATACTCTTTCATGCGAATTAGCTCGCCCACGGCAGCACGATCAGCAGTTTCAATCACTTGAACCGCATCAATAGGCAAACCCACGGCGCGAAGCCCTTCATGCACACAGGCAGCGATGGCTTGATTGGAATGCAGTGCCTCAGAACCGCCGCGCAAAATCGCAGCATTACCCGCTTTTAAACAAAGCCCCGCCGCATCTGCCGTAACATTTGGCCGAGATTCATAAATGATTCCAATGACACCCAAGGGCACGCGCATGCGCCCAACCTGGATGCCAGAGGGTCGATAGCTGAGGCCGGTAATTTCGCCGATGGGGTCGGGTAGGGCGATGATGTCGCGAATCCCCTGCGCCATTGCTGCAATACGACTTGGAGTAAGCTCTAAGCGGTCAAGCAGCGCCGCATCTAAACCACTTTCCTTACCTGATTGCATGTCACGGCGATTCGCTTTTAGTAAGGACTCAGCGTTGGCTTCGATCTCTTTGGCAAGCGCGGCCAAGGCAGCATTTTTAACCCCGCTCTCGGCTTTGGCAACTAAACGCGAGGCGGTGCGGGCGCGTTGCCCGACATTTTGCATGTATTGTTTTATATCCATTGGCGATTCTCTTAATTCTTTACCGTAGCACTTTCCAACATCTTGCTAAATAGGGGCCGACCCGCGATGGTTAAGCTCAATTGTAACAACTCGTCCCACACATTGCCCGCCGCCGCGCCTTTATTGATTCGGTCAATGACACTTGCGTGTTGCAGCGCCGCTTGCCATACCAGGGTGCCCTGAGCGCCTTGGCGAAACAATGCTTTTTTTATCAATGGCTTATGTTTTTCAAAAACTCTCAAACTGGTTAAACTCGCATCGACGCTAACACCATTTTGGTGCGCTGCAGCCACCATCGCTAATGTACGAATGTCGCGGGTCAACGCCCATAACACTAAGATAGCTTCGACGCCTTCTTCGCGCAACCGAGCTAAAATGCGGGCTGTGCGGCCCGCATCGCCCGCCAAAGCGCTATCTGCCAAGGCATAGATGTCGAAACGGGCGCTGTCAGCAACGTCCAGCACCATCTCGGCAGTAATCGCGACGGATCCATGCAAGAGATGGAGTTTTTCTATCTCCTGCACACAAGCCAATAGGTTGCCTTCCACCCGCATCGCCAGTAATTCTGCAGCCTCTTGCGTTGGCTGCATGCCCTTATTACGCATACGCTGCGCCACCCAGCCAGGGAGCTGATGAGGCTCCAAAGGCCAAATTTGCATCACCACACCACTAGACTCCACAGCGCCGAACCATTTGGTCTTTTGCGCTGCGGCGTCCAATTTGCCGGTGATGATGAGTAGCACGTTTTCGACAACCGGCTTTGCTGCATAGCTCATGAGCGTTTTGCTGCCTTCATCGCCCGGCTTGCCCGTTGGCATTCGCAGTTCGATAAGCTGGCGATCGGCAAACAGCGATCCGGTCATACAGGCACCCAAAAGCGCGCTCCACTCAAACCCGCTATCGACATTCAAAATTGTACGCTCTGTACAACCCGCCGTCTGAGCCTGTTGACGTAGCGCATCGCACGCATCACGCACTAGCAAAGGATCATCGCCACTGATTAAGTATATAGGCGCAAGCCCGCGTCGAAGATGGCTACTTAGCTGGTCAAGGCGCAACTTCATCGCTTGGTCTGCGCTTGTAGGCGTCGTACTATCATGCGCACCACGTCAAAACGCATGTCGTCATAGAGCCGACCTTGCTCGACACTCTTTGAAAGCAGCTCTTGCTCATTAAACGCATAGTTGCGCACAACGTTGACCGTTTGGCTCGGCAACACGTTTTTGCCGTCAACATGGCTGAGGCTAAAAGTTACCGCGTAATACAATTCGTACTCACTCACTTTGCCGTTAGCGCCAACGCTTGATACGCGACGATCGCGCACGGCATTTTCTATTACTAAAACATTGCCGCCTGATTGCTCTGATATAGTGACACCCGCCTCTTTCAACGCCCGACCCAATTGGTTGCGGAGCGACAAATCGCTCTCGCCACCCGTGATCGTAAGAGGTGATAGGACACCCAAATTGGCGCGAGCACTTTGCGTCTCACCACTGCCGCGCAAGTGAAAACCGCAGGCGCTGACTAGAATCACCACGCTGAGAATGGCAATTACGCATCTTACTAAGCGGTCAATTCGCAACGATGCTAACCAGCTTTCCTGGCACCACGATCACTTTACGAATCGGAGTGTCGCCTAAGAATTTTTTCACGTTCGCATCATTGCGCGCGGCGGCCTCGACAGTCGCTTGATCGGCATCGGCTGCGACCGATATACGACCGCGCACCTTGCCATTTACCTGCACCACATAATCCACGGCCTGTTTGACCAACGCCTGCTCATCAGCAACCGGCCAAGGATACGTCATCAAATCCTCGCTATGCCCCAGGTCTTGCCAAAGTTGATGGCAAATATGTGGCACGATTGGCGCAAGCATCAACGTGATACTGTCCAAAGCTTCCTGCATGACCGCTCGACCCTGCACCGACTCATCCTTAAACTTGTAAAGTGTATTGACTAGCTCCATTACCGATGCAATAGCAGTATTGAAAGTGTGACGCCTTCCCATATCGTCGGTGATTTTCACAATGGCTTGATGCACTTGACGGCGCATATCGCGCTGCTCTGCGCTAAGCGAATCTACATCTAACTCGTGAACTGAGCTATGGTGGACATGGTCTACCACCAAATTCCACAGTCTGCGCAAAAAACGCGCGGCGCCTTCGACGCCCGCATCAGACCATTCTAAGGATTGCTCAGGCGGCGCCGCAAACATAGTGAACAAACGCACCGTATCCGCACCATATTGATCAACCAGCGCTTGTGGATCGACGGTATTGCCTTTGGACTTCGACATTTTCGTGCCGTCTTTCAGCACCATGCCTTGTGTCAATAAGCGCGTAAATGGCTCATCGCTACGCACCAAGCCCATGTCACGCAACATTTTGTGAAAGAACCGCGCGTACAATAAATGCAAAATAGCGTGCTCGATACCGCCGATGTATTGATCGACCGGTAGCCAATAATTAGCGTGGTCGTCGAGCATCACCCGCGAATTTTCGGGGCACGTAAAGCGCGCGTAATACCAGGAGGATTCCATGAAGGTATCGAACGTGTCGGTCTCGCGTTCCGCTTCACCACCGCAATGCGGGCACTCGGCTTTATAAAAAGACGTCATGCGCTTGATTGGCGACCCTATGCCGTCAAAGACAACATCCTCGGGCAAAACCACGGGCAATTCTTTGTCTGGCACCGGAACCGCACCGCAGGCCGGACAATTGATGATAGGTATTGGCGCACCCCAATAACGCTGTCGCGATACGCCCCAATCACGTAAACGATAATTAATTTGACGCCGACCTTTGTGCTGTTGCTCCAGATGCGTAGCAATCGCCTCGAATGCCTGCTCAGACGTGATGCCAGAAAATTGCACTGAATCTTGCAGCACGCCTTTGGCCGTGAATGCGCCTTGCTCGATGTCGACAAACGAACCGTCTTGCGGTGCGATCACTTGGCGTATTGGCAAAGCGTACTTATGAGCAAACTCAAAGTCTCGCTGATCATGCGCAGGCACCGCCATAACAGCGCCCGTACCGTAGCTCATTAACACAAAGTTGGCGACCCACACCGGCACGTTTTCTCCGGTTAATGGATGCACGGCGTCCAAACCCAGAGCCATGCCCTTTTTTTCCATGGTTTCCATCGCCGCTTCCGCCACTTCGGTGTGACGGCACTCATCGATAAACGCCGCTAGCGGCGCATTGCTCTGCGCCGCTTTCAATGCTAATGGATGCTCTGCGGCCACCGCGACATAAGTCACACCGAACAAGGTGTCAGGTCTAGTGGTAAACACATGCAACGCGTCTTCACCCGGCACATCAAAAGCTAGCTCCACACCCATCGACTTACCAATCCAGTTACGCTGCATGGTGCGCACTTGTTCCGGCCAGCCAGTCAGATTATCCAATTCGCTTAACAACTCTTCCGCATAGTGGGTGATCTTCATAAACCACTGCGGAATCTCGCGCCGCTCAACCACCG
>JANPPH010000140.1:0-2907 GCA_031428395.1 Gammaproteobacteria bacterium | reverse complement strand
TCTCGGTGAATCGGTGACTCCCATGAGGGTTGTGGGTACCTTATTGATTACGGCGGGAGTTGTGCTTGTGTCGTTGACCTAGCCAGTAAACAGCATTTATCAGGGTTTTAATTTTCAAGCCGCCCTTTTATAAAAGTGGCCATTTCGCGCCAAACGTCGCACCAGTCCGGAATTTGTTGTGTCCAATAAGAATGACCAATCACCAGAGGAACATCCCCGTCTCCAGCTTCGTATCCTGATACTGAGTATCGCTGGCGCGCTATTATCTATTTGGTTTCAAGGTTTTCAGTTTGGAATTAGCAATAACATTTTCCATATACCTTACGTCTTGCGTTTAGGCGAAAACGCTCAATTTGCCAACGATGCGTTTTATCAATCGCTAAATCATTTCACTTCCGTTATATGGCCTTTTTTGCGCCTATTCACTACCGAGCAAAATGTTGGGAGCATTTTTTTAGCAGCGCATATTGCGTCGCGGATATTTCTATTTATTAGTGTGTCGATGTTGTTAATGAGTTTTGGTGTGAAGCGCCTGCGGTGGTTGTTTATTGCTATGGTTCTGCTCGCCGCCACGCCGCTGTTTATGGGCGCCTCCGACGTTGGCGTCACAGGGATGCTTATCAGCTACTTCACCCAAACTGAACTAAGCTATCCGCTTATATTGTTGGCCTTTCTTGCATGGAGCCGCGATCGGAGAAAAACTGCTGTTGCAATATTGGGCATTGTATTTGACATAAATGCTTTCGTTGGGGTTTGGTGCGGGTTGGTGGTGATGTTCTTGTTGATGCGAGAACTTAGCGTGACTGAAAACTTGAAGGGGTTTTTCTATAACGGCCTCAAACTTCTTCTGATTTTTATAGTCGTTGGAAGTCCTGCCATCGTCTGGATAGCGTTAAGTACTATCGGTGACCATAAGGCACAGTATTTCGATTATATTGAATTCATACAAAGCTACTACCCGTACCATTTTTTGATTAGCGCAGCGTCGATGCAGGCCGTCGGCGCATTGTTGAGTATGGTGTTAATTACGCTATTAACCCTCAAAAAAGCGAAATTCGCGCAAATTTGGACCCACATCTATCTGGGTTTTATTTTAGTGTTTGTTCTAGGCGTTGTTTTGCCTTATATCACCCATGAAAGACTCCTGATCAACCTCCATCTGTTGCGCGTTGATGGCGTACTGCAATTACTAAGCATCGTCTACTTAATGGCGTTTTTGTTTAGATGTGATGATCTTGAAAGTTGGCGCCGTCGCCCTGAAAAGCTTATTGCGTTGGTGGCACTCGGTACCGGTCAGTGGTACCTCATAAGCCTGGCGTTTTTGTTGCTGCATTATCCAACGGCGAAGTTACGGCATGCGGTGGGCGTTGCGGGATGCTTGCTGCTTTTAATTGGTTTGTATCTGAACTCCAACAGTAAAGATGTGATAGAAGCATGGTTGTTTTTACCGTTGCTGTTCGCAGCGGCGCTCGAAGTTTCAGCGCAAAAACACGCATGGCTGGGGTGGTTGTGGCTAGCAGCTGGCCTTTCGGGCATAGGCTTCGTCGTCAATGCTGGTGTTTTTCCGCTCGTTGCGCTAAGTTCCTTAAGCGTCTTTTTGATGCTCGGAATCATTGTCTACTTTGCGTTGGCCAAGCGCGGCTTGCTGCCATTGTTAATGCTGAAGACGAATTTCCCCGTTGTGCTAATGTCAGTTTTTTTCGTTTTGCCAGCCTTGTGGTACGGCTATGGGATCTTTGAAACGCGAGACAAATTAAACAACGTAGAAGCCGATTGGGCTGCGCTGCAGGGATGGGTGCGCAATGCGGCGTTAGAGGGAGAATTTTTGATTCCTTTGAAAATTGAAGGCGCAAAGAAGGTCAAAGATTTTCAGTTAGAAGCAAGAGTCCCGGTATGGGTGAATTGGAAACAAGGTGCGGCGGTAATGTGGAAGCCAGACTTTTATGAGCAATGGTCTCCTCGTTATCAAGAAGTCGGCCGCCTCAAAGACGCGGCCGATTTTTATGCCTATAGTTGTCGTCGTCATATTCCTTTTTTTGTTGTGCAGGCGACTGGCCAGTTGTCCTTCCAGTTCGCTGACGCGCTTTATCGCAATGGTCATTTTCAGCTATTTAAAATACGCGGCGACTGTCGCGAGTGACGTACGTTAGAGGTGAGGGTTTTCAATGATAAAAAAAATATTGCACCATTGGGTTGCCCTATCGCCATTGACGCGCGGACTATGGCTTGCGGTTTTGTTTAGTGGTGTGCTGCTAAACATCGTTCTAATTCAGCTTTCGAATTACACTTCGGCGGCACACTATGCTGGCTATTATCTGTCGAAGGTAGGCCTAAATCACTTCGCCGGTGATTCATGGGGACCCATGACAAAAGCGATTACCTATGCGCACCAATTCCCCAACAATTCTATCTATCAGGCGCTTTTTTTTGATGGCGGCGTGAAGTTTCAATATCCTCCAAGTAGTTTGCTTATATTGGAGGCGACGCCGTTAACGCCGCAATTTCTCAATATGATCTCGTGGCTGGGAGTGCTGTTCGTTGCCATCATCTCTGCGCTGCTTTTTAGACGAAGCGCTAACAGCTTAGCGAAGCCCAACTGGCAGATAAGGTCAAAGCTAGATTCGGTTGTTAGCTTCGGCGCAATTATTCTACTCACGCTGTTATTTTACCCTCTTACTAAATCCTTTTTCCTGGGCCAAATCCAAACTTGGCTGACGTTGCTGGGCGCACTGTCCCTATTGGCATGGAGTTATGATCGACGCGGCATCGCGGGAGTGCTACTTGGGCTTGCTTGTCTCATAAAGCCGCAGTGGGCCGTGATCGTGTTGTGGGGAGCGTTACGCAAACAATGGAGTATGACCGTTGCTGCGTTAATTACGATTGCGATATTTACCGCGCTATCGGTTT
>JANPPH010000139.1:0-6225 GCA_031428395.1 Gammaproteobacteria bacterium | reverse complement strand
CTAAATAATGAACAACAAGGAGGAGTCAGGCCACAGTGCCCGGTGCGTATGTCAAAGTCGAATGCAAAAACCGCTAAAAAAGCCAGGACGCCTCGCTCACATTGCCTGTTGAGCGAAACGTCCTGGTTACTACATCACCGTACGCTTTAACAAACTTTTACAACGTTTTTAAGAACTCAAGTAAGTCCCAACGCTGAGCGCCGCTGAGATCGGTACCATAATCGTGACCTGCATTCGAATTGCCCGTGAGCTGGGTGTCAAAACGAAACGCCCGACGTTGGCGATCGGTAACATAATCCACAACTCTCGGGTTGAGGGCATAACTACTGTCTAGCGCAAACCTCGATACGCGCTGATCGGGGGAAGCAGCAGCTGATACAAATTAGGCGCCGAACCGTCGTGCAGATACGGCGCAGTCGCCCAGATTCCGCTAAGCGGCCAGGCCTTGTAGGCGGCAAGATTTTTCGGCGCATAAGGAGCGCTAGAGATTAAAAGACATCCACAAAACAAGGCGCAACTGCATTCCTTCCTAGAAATACAAATTGCGCCCGCGCAGTGTACCTTAAATACTAATCCCGTTCGTTATCTTGTCCGGGTGTAAATAATCGTAATCCCATCTTGGATTGAATTCTCGCTCCAGGGCCGCTTGCGCGCCGGAGACGGCGGGACGCGGTCCTTGCATTTTATCGCCTACTTCGCGTAATGCGCTCTTAAACGCGTTAACCACTCCCGCCCATGGCTTATTTGGATCGCCCAAGTCGCCATACTCCGTCAAGTGATCGTGTGCCGACTTATAGTCCCCCAATGCATCGTATCGAAACGCGGCGAGCCGCGTGATTACCGCCGCCTGATCGCGGACACTATCATGCGGTGTTTCAAACAGCGTGGCTTGTTGTTTGTCCATGTTCACCGCTTCAGCCTTGTGGATGCCGAACGGGACCGTATTGGCGTCGGCTAAAAAAGCGTACTGGGTATAATTTACCGCCGAATGCTGAGGCCCACTCGTCCAGATAATGTTTGTGCAAGCTGTTATTAACTCCTCGATCCAGGGTGCGGTCATCAGCGGGATCGCGGCGGGTGTCGCATGATAGATCGTGCGAAGCGCATCATTCCAGCGCCACAAGGCTTTGTCTGCCAGAACGGACTTGTCATCGGCATACCACAAGCGCAGGTACGATCGTACGAACGATTTGATCGCGCGGTAAACCGGGATGCCTTGATCGCGATAAGGGAAAAACGGTAGAAGATTAGGATCGTCTAGACCGCGGGCGTGCAGATCCGCCTCGATACTTCCATGTTTTCTGAGGTCCCACGTTTCAAATACATCTTTCGTAACTTTGAGCATTTCGTCGGCGTTGGTAAAGAAATTGAGATCGACCGGGCCGCCCGGGTTCACCAAGTTTTGCACCGCGTCGTGATTGGTGGCCACGAGAAACTTGAAATGCGGCCGCAGCAGCCGTCCGACCGGATGCCAGGGCGGCAATTGTCGATAGGTCGCCAGTGCGTACCGCTCCATCACAAGATGGGTACGGCCCAGATGCGAACCCAGCTCGTGATAATTCGCGGCGGCGCTGAGAAAAAGCCGTTTCGCGGTCTCCCACGTCCACTGCGTCTTTGCATCGTCATTGTTCATGGCGAACGTTGTAGCCTGGAATCGTAATCCATCAGGCTGCGGGGGCCGGTTCAATGAAATCGATACGGGTAGAAAGCTGTGATACGAGATGTTGTTTTTCGTGCCCTTTCCGGCGATGAAGACGGCACAAGGCCACGACGTATAACGTTGAACACCATCCTTAGGCCGGATTGCGTCATAGCGCGTAAAGTCGGTCCGATATAACCGGCCTTCGTTCAATGCATTCTGGAAATCGTGCGGAATCCGGTTGAGGCGGATCAATTCCGCTTGCTGTTCCGCAGTCCTCAAGGACTCAGGGAGTTCATTGGCGTTGCGAACGCGCTCAATCATCATTGGGTCCGGCCCCGCTAACTGGGTCGCCGCAAAATAGCGATCATCCTTATAGAGTTTTGGGTCCGCCGCCGCCGGGGTAGGTAACGCTTTGAAAAACTTAGATGACAAATGGAACGCATCAATAGTCCATGCGGCATAGTCAATGGCCAACTTCGCCATCATCGGATCCAAATTCCGCCGGACGGTGTAACTCGTATCATCCCGGCCGACGAGTAGGCTTCCCTCACTGCGATCGTCGGGCGGATTGGCCGCCATGGGGATGGTGCCTTGAAGCCACGTGTGGGTGTACCTGTCGGTTAACTGCGATAGCCACTGCGCGTTCCGCGCTTCGCCTTTATTTGAAAATGGGGAATCGTCGGAGTCGGCAAGCCGCCCTCCCCGCGCCTGGTCAGCGGCGTACGTCTGAACCAGCGCTTGGTTGTTCATCGCTTGGAGGCTTTGAATAAACGCTCCGGTGCGCTTATTAATTTCGACGATTAAAGTATTGCGTTGATCATCGTCACTCATCGTCTTAAGCGCGGCGACATCGCGAATGCCTTCATCCCGCAGCAGCACCACGACTGCACCCTTTGCGACCAACGCATTGGAATCGAATCCTTGGAAATACGGTACAGGTTGATTGGTGTGCTTGGTTAACTCCACGATTAAGGTGTTGCGTTTATCCTCGTCTGGCATGCGAGTCAATTCATCTTTGTTCCGCCACCTTGCGGCCAATAACACCCCTGATAACGTCATCTCGATCGCAATCGGCTTATTTGCGTTGGGTGATTCGCCTCGCGAAGGGAACACCTCGTAGCCATACTCAATATTTGACATAAATATTTCCCTATTTAGGTTTTACTGATCGGAACGCGGACTCCTTCGCGTCGCCACGGATACGTCTACCGGATTCCCGTCTGCGCCACGATATTAAGTACAATTACCTTATCATGTCAACGGTTGTACACAAGCACGCTCGGGAATCTCGAACCAAAGCTGTCAACCTGAACGTTCGTCGTCCGGCATGCGTCCTAATCGCGCTTAATTAGCCGCGCAAGACCAGTGGGGTCAGGGACGTTCTAGGAGAGGCCTGACATGCGCCCACGCCGCGAACTGACAGGCTCCGGATGGTAATGCAGGGTAATCGGGACAGCCAAAATACACCTCGCTTAAAGCGAGCATGGCCGTCATGTACATCGTGAGGCCCAGAAGTCAAACAATTGTTGCTCAGCTCTGGATTTACTTGAAATGTTTGAAATGAGTGCGTAATAGTACTGCGGATGGATAAAGCTAAGTTAATAGGGGCAGGTATTGTAATAATAGTGCAGATGTTTTAAATCTTTAAAGAGACAGAACACTTTAATAGTGCAAAGGCTCATTTATCCTATATATCCTCCCCGCGGCATGAATTCCCTTGAGCCAGCATTGGTCAATACGCTTGCACCAAGCGCGCATCGCATCAACGGGTCCGGCGACGCGGTAGACCTGTTGTTGAAAAGCAGGGACGGTCGGTAGCCATTTTTGCTGATGTAAACCGAGTTGTTGAAACATCGGCGTGATGTGCGCCGGGATCGCGCCTTTTTATCGTGACGCTAGACGCGTCCTGTCCAATCAACTAACTCCAGATAGACCGCGAAGGTAATCGGTAGGCAGGGCCCAGGGTCGCTTTTTTTGGTCATGGTAGGATCATCGGCGCAAGGCATTAGCGTGGGCGTGGGCGTGGGCAGGTCGACTTTTTTGGGTTGGGTCGGCTTGGTGGGGGCCAATGTCTTTCGATAGTCGCGGATACGTGTCTGGATAGACGTAAAGTCAGACGTTTCCACGGATTTAGCCAATCCTGCGCGGATGGGATTGAGGTCGACATACGCCATGCAGGCAAGCGTTGGCGCCATTGCCGAATGCTTTTACGCAACGCACGATCTTCGTCCTCGACCAGCACCTCACCGCGTTCCTCTTTTGCCGCCAAACTGCCGGAGAATTGCCATCAGCGTAACAATGCACCCGCACTGTATTCCATGGGCCACGTAAGCTGGCCAACTCGTGAGGGGAAGGTGATCACTCAGACCTTGAAACAGACCGCCTGAACCGTCCGCCAGATGTGCTGTCGATGGTGGAAGCCGGCCTCCATCATCGACAGAAAAAACGGACAATTCATGTACTACAGAGCCGGACAATTCTAAGAACCCGCGACATTGTGTCCACAATGTTGACATGTACGTCCTGTACTATTATGTTCCATAAATAACGAATGACGAAAGCCATCAATGCTCCATATACATAGTGACTGGTACATAAACCTCGGCATTCAATCCATCCGAGGATTTTGTATACCAGATGAGCAAGGGAGTAGTGGCAAGTGACGCCTGCCTAACAACCGCCCAGTCATTAAAGATTGCATGGCATGTTTTCCATACCTCAATTGATGGGCCAACATGCCTGAATCGCGCGTAATTACCGCGAAATATCCTGCGTGCCATTAAAACTCCCTGCGCGACGAAATCTTCTGGGACCACGATACCGGCATCAAAACGGCGATAGCTCTCAGGGGTAATCTCTGGTGGATCGTAAACTAAGGCGATACGTTGCGGATGAGCCGCGAAAAACGGCTTGAGCTGCTCCTGTTGCTCCAAAATATTCCAAGCCTCGACCGCCGCGATCGAGAAACTGCCTGAGCGCCGCACGCAAACAACATGAATACCCTCCATAGTTTGATATCCTGCCGGAATCAACGCGCCGTGGCCAAATTCGTCATCGATCTTTACGTTCTGTAAAACGCGTTTTGCTGCACGATACTCCGTTGGAGCCATCCTGAAATGACGTTTAAACGCCCTCGAAAAGACCGTGGGTGATTTATAACCGACCATCGGCGCAATCGCGTCCACGGTCTGATCCGAGTAAATTAAATGTCGCGCGGCTAGTTCAAGCCGTGAGCGCCGCACGTACTTCCCCAGTGGTTCACCGAACAGTTTGTGAAAAACTCGGTGAAAATGGTACTGAGAAACCCTGCACTGTTTCGCGAATAATTGCAATGAAACAGGTAACTCAACATGTTGCTCAAAGTAACGTATCGCATGAGTGATGCGTTCGTAGTAACGATAAGATGAATTAGTTCTCGCACATAATAGTGAACCATCCATGGTTGTCCTCCCTCATTGCTCAGCGAGTTGAACTTAACCCAGATATTCCATTAGCACTCTACTGCGGCCGCACAACGCACTGAATCTGCGCGAGAAAAGATGAAAAACAGCCTGTCACCGTAGAGTGATTACGCCTCCGACTGTTTTTCATCTTTTCTCGCCCATCTTCAGTACCTTGCGCACCCTCGCTACGAGGCTAATGGAATATCTGGGCTTAAGCACGGCGATGTCAACGATCTGCCATCCCGCATCACGGCCGTCCTTGCGCAATACAGGTTAGGTCATGAAGTAAGTGATGTTGAATTTATGCGATCAAGGCATTCTCACTCCAAAACGAAAGACAAACTCTACCGGTCTTGTGAAAACAAAGCTGTGACAAATTACCAAACACAGCGGAAAGCCCAGCCAGACTTTTCTCCAGTGTACCCCTGCCTTCTTAATCTTCGTAGTGAACATTACTATCCCCTAATCACTCACACTCATGTGACCACGACAGCGGTGTCACCTATTTACTACGAATTTAATTGATTCTCACGCCGATGAAGTTAGCAAGAACTGTCATGGCAGTAGCGTGCATCCGGCACTAGCATTCATACGTTAACCAATTCTCGGCACAGACCGTCGTGATCGCCATTGACCTTCATGCGATATCGATACGAGAGCACTCGTGTGTCGGAATGCTGAGCGTTAGCATCCAACCAAACCAGAGGAGCAATGCGTATGATCACGTCTACACCATTTATACGAAACCAAACAATCGCGGCGCGAAGTCTCCGCATTTTACGATCGCTCAGTGTCGTTACTGTTGCTGCGCTGTGTATAGCCGTGTGGTCAGATGGGGCGCAAGCACAGACAGGCACGGTCTGCGATGCGTCGGTAAGGGCTGAAATCGCCAAGATTATAGATAGTAAATCGAGCGCCCCTGAACGCGAGCAACTAGCTTTACAAGCAACTTTGTATACGCAATACAAACACTGTGCGCAGGGTGGCGCGCTTGTTCCCCCCTCCGATCCTATCCATGTGGCCGCTAGACAATGCGGCGCCAACATATCCTACTTAGGCAACACATTCTTCGAGGAAATGAGTTGTTGCGGTTATGACCCACAGCGTCGGCAGTTTGCCTGCCCAGTCAAAATCAAACAG
>JANPPH010000138.1:0-13340 GCA_031428395.1 Gammaproteobacteria bacterium | reverse complement strand
GACATGACCTCTAGCCCTGCTTGGACGGTCACCCATTTACCCTTAACCCCAAAAGATTCCGCCTTCACCTTAATACCCAACACCGGCCTTCCTGCGTCACCCAATCGACAATATTCTCAACTTGCGCGGCTGCAATGGATAGCCAATGGCATGCATGACAGCGTCACATTTAATTGGACGATAAGCACTGACAGACATGGGAGTTGGCGTCCGCTGCCCTATGCAACGCCTCCTTTGATCGACTGGCATGCAGCGCCGTGGTGGCGACAACCACTACTTCTTTCAAGCTTGGCGTTGCTCCTAGCTTGTGTCGCAGCACGGCAGGAATATTTACTCCGTCGCCGTTTCAATGTCGTTGCGACATCGCGTTATGCGACAGAAATATCCGCTTTTGCTGCGCTAATAATTCTGACAATTTGGTTAATTAGTCATGCGCACCCAGACCTATGGGTGACCCGCACCTGGGCTACCGGCGGCGATACCGGGTCTCACATTTTTTACGCGCGTGTATTTGCCGATTGGTTGTCTCAAGGAAAAATTTCCGGCTGGATGCCAGAGAGTTTTGCAGGCTTTCCCGCCTTTACATATTACTTCCCCTTACCTTTTACGCTCATTAGCATTCTCGCCACACTGCTCGATTTCAAAATCGCTTTTAAACTCATCGCCATGCTACCTGTGTTTTTACTACCCGCAGCGACCTATGGCATGACAACGTTGATGCGCTGGCCCATCAGCGCACGCCTTTTAGCGGCGGCGGCGTGCGCGGGATTTATCCTCAGCGAAAGCACATCGATTTGGGGCGGCAACGTGCTCGCGACATTAGCCGGCGAATTCTCCTATGCATGGGGCATGGTCTTCGCCGCACTTTTTTGGGGAACGCTTAGCTGGTCATTGCGCAATGGCGGACGCCGTTGGCTACTCGCAGTGCTACTCGAAGTGTTGCTCGCCTTCTCGCACGGCTACGCACTGCTGATCGCGGGCTTTGGCGCCTTTGGTTTTGTTTTGTTATCGCGCCACCCTTGGCGCGATATGCGGATTGTGTTGCAGGTACACACTCTTGCCTTTCTTCTGATCGGCGTTTGGCTCATGCCTTTGGCGCAGAATTTACCGTGGACGATTCCCAATGACACTGCCGCATGGGTCGACAACATAGGTCTCCTATGGCCATCAACGCTATGGCCATTTGCACTCGGAACGCTTTTCTTGCCGCTAATCTTGATACAGCGCCAAAACTTGGCGCTGGTAGGCCCGCTTATTATTATCGGCCTACTCGCCTTCGCCGCCTTTCTCATCGGACACAATCTTGGGCTTGCTGAAATTCGATTTTTTCCCTACGCCCAATGGGCGGCGGCTCTACTGTTTGCCGCAGCATTAGGTTTGCTTTTGACTCGCGTTACGCGCACGCCGCTGCTATGGACAACAGTGATAATGCTTGCCTTAATGGCGTGGTGGGAGCCGCGCATTAATCTTAGTGAAGGCTGGGCACGTTGGAATCTTGAAGGTTACGAAGCCAAACCCATGTGGCCGATATACCAGCAGTTAGCCAAGGCGACCGCTGGCCCCATTAGCGCACCCCGCGTAGCATTTGAACACGACCCGGCCAACGATGACCTCGGCTCCACGCGCACGCTAGAGGCGTTGCCGTTGTTTGGCTCCCGACCCATGCTAGAAGGGCTCTACATGGAATCGGCGATCACTTCACCCTTCATCTATCAACTTCAAGCAGAAATTTCCGCAAAGCCCTCAGCACCCTTGTCGCGCTTTCCGATACTAAATAATGGCATCGAGCATGCGGTGCATCACATGCAAGAGCTTTACACTGACACGCTGATTTTGCGCTCCGAGAGCATGAAAGCGCTTTATGCCAAAGACCCACGCTTTGAAATCATCGCCAGTCCGGGTCCATTTTATATTCTCAAGCTCAAAGATTTTGCGGTGCAATTGATTGAGCCAGTAACCGTCCCACTAACAAGAGAGAGCCGCCATGATTGGTTGCGCAAATCGTTTCAACGTTTCAGCTTGCAGCACTCAACCTCATCACGACAAGTCTATGTAGACTCTAACGAGACATTACCGCCTATTGAAAATGCCACCCACAACAAGCCCGTTAAGATACTTAGCGTAGAGCGTGAACGCATCATCTTTGAGACCCATGCCATCGGTCAACCGCATCTCATTAGAATGAGTTACCACCCTCGCTGGCAGAGCCTTAATGGCGAACATATTTTTCTTACCGAACCGTCCTTCATGTTGATAATCCCTAAACAGGCGCGCGTAGAACTAATCTATGGCGATGGGCTGGGTAATACACTTGGCAAGATTTTCAGTGTACTCGGAATCGTGTTGTTTATCGTGGCCTTGGTCTTGCCAAAATTTTCCAACGCCACCCTCCCTAACCCCATTGGCAGAGTTTCTTACAAACCTATCGTAATTTTTGCCAGCGTTTTAATCTTAGTCGTTACGCTACTTTGGTGGACTGACCCGCAGCGTTACTATCAACGTGCACATGGCCTATTTAGCGCCGATCAATGGTTACCCGCAGCCGCGTTGTTCGATAGTGCCTATCAAGGACGAAACCTGCCAGGCGACAAAGCCGAGGCACTCTTTTGGTCCGCACGCAGCCATGACCTTGGAGGCGAAATCAATACTGCCATAGGTCAATTTACGGTATTGATTAAAGACTACCCGGAAAACTATTGGGTGCCAGAAAGCATGCACCGCTTAGTATCGCTAAATCAACGCAGCGGAAATAAACAGCAAGCAGAGGCATGGTACCAACAACTAGTCGAACGCTTTCCAGAAAATAAATGGACAGCGGCTAGTCGCGAGATGTTGCAGTCAAATTAAGATTTGAATGTTTACGCTAATCCTTGTCGTCAAACCCAATTTCCTCTGCAACCAAAAACACTGGTCGGCGTTTAAGTTCATCGTAAATTTGAGCGAGATAGCGGCCGATAATCCCCAAACCGATCATGATCAAGCTGCCGGTAAATAGAATGGTTATTTCAAGCGTTGCAAAACCTGACACTGCATTGCCGCTAAGGCGAGAGATGACCGCCTCGACACCTAATACCAACGTAACAATGAACATCAAAACGCCAAGCAAAGGGATGATTTGCAAAGGCACGGCGCTAAAAGCGGTGAGTGTGTGCCACGCATAACGCATTAAGGCACCAACGCTCCAATGACTATTGCCACCACTGCGAGGCTGCACAGTAAATGGCACCAGCGCTTGTTTGAAACCAATCCATGTGCTTAGTCCGCGATAAAAACGACCGTATTCAGGGAAGCGCTCCACTAACAAACGCGCGACTTTTGCATCCAGGAGCTTAAAATCGGAACTACCCATCATGTCAAAACCGGCGGCGCGCGAAAAGGCCCAGTTGAAGGCATACTGCGCCCATTGGTATAGGCGACCTTCTTCGCGCCGCTCTGAGCGTAACAAATTTTTAAATTGCTGCGCGACGCTATGGTGACTTCGACGCTCTTGCTTCACCGCATGCACAATGGCCGCACCCGCTTGCCATTGCTCGACTAACTTTGGAATGAGATCGGGCGGATGCTGCAAATCGGCATCTATGGTAATAACTGCCCGACCACTCGCACGCTTCAAGCCCGCCAATAAAGCAGCCTCTTTGCCAAAATTTCGCGATAATCGGATACCCTTAATGCGTGGGTCATAGTCATGAACAGCGGTAATTTGAGCAAAAGAAGCATCACGCGAGCCATCGTCTACGACGATAATTTCAAACTCACTGCTAATAGATGTTAAGACCGCAACAATCGTCTTGAGCGTATCGGGTAAAATGTCGCACTCTTCATATACCGGAATAACTACGCTGAGTAGAGGTTTACTAAGGCTCATGGGCGATTCTTTGTGGCTTGATCCACGGAAAAAAAAGTTTCATCACCGTCACGCAAAGGCCCGGCAGCAGAGACGTATAGAGGATTAATAAGTATAACAGCGACAACGCCAATGCCGGTTCTTGCTCTATACCGCTCATCATCAACAACGTCACCAGTACACCCTCGCGCACACCCAAACCGCCGACAGAGACCGGCATATTGGCGGCAAGAAACACCAGCGGAATAATCGCGAAATAAACAGTCGCTTCAAGCGCAATGCCTAAGTGTGTACCAAGTATAATATAGACTGAAATAATCAAGACCTGATTGAGAAGTGTCAATAACAGCGCGGTGCTAACGACACCCGGTGCGCTCAAGAACGCCTGACAAATTTCGCCGATACGGTACATGCCCCGCACTTTAGGATGGCTAAAACGCTCCAGCGTCGGGCGCATCGAATTGCTGCCTAGCCACGAAATAGCGAGCGCTACGCCGAACAATAATCCGATCAGCAGAAAACCCGTGCCTCCCATCCAAAATCCGCCTTGCGCTAGAAGCGATGCCGGCAAGAAAGGAATGCCGACAAAAATCAGTAACACAACCCCCAACAATCCCATGAAACGATCCATTACCGCAGAGGCGATCAAGAGCGGCAGTGACATGCCCTGCTTGGAAAGCAAAACGGTTCTCACCGCATCGCCACCAACACCAGTGGGCAAGAGATAATTAAAAAATGCGCCCATGTAATAAGCGGGCAACAAAACGCTTAAACGAGCGTTGTTATCCGTGTTCTTAAGCAGCAGCCACCAACGTAAACCACCGAGCATAAATGACAGCACGTGCAGCATCACCGCGGTAAAAAAAACCGGCAAGCTTAGGCGCGTTAATTGCGTCAGCAATTTAGGCATATCGGCCATGCTCGTCAACCAATAGAGCAACGCCGCCGATATCGCGAGGCGTAGCGCCGGCGAACCAAAGCGTTTGAGCGCGGATAGACGTGGATTCACCATAATGACCATTTTTAAGAAAGGGTTTCTAGCCGCTGAATTAAACCCAGATTTTCCATTAGCCCTCTACTGCGGCCGCACAACGCACTGAATCTGCGCGAGAAAAATTGAAAAATAGCCTGTCACCGTAGAGTGACTACGCCTCCGTCTATTTTTCAATTTTTCTCGCACCTCTTCAACACCTTGTACGCCCTCGCTACGAGCGCTATTGGAAAATCTGGGTTAAAAGCCCACTATTGCTATCGCCACTTTTTTGCTTTTATTAAACAATCTGTTGTCGTTACCGATAAACTTATACTAGTAAAAGGCAGATTGAGGAGTTTTTATATGCAAATATCGACCAACTCGCGTGGATTCACGCTGATTGAAGTCATGATTGTAGTGGTGATTATCGGTATCCTAGCTGCCGTTGTGATTCCCTCTTATCAAGACAGCGTGATGAAGGCACGGCGCGCTGAGGGCAAGGCGGCGTTAACAGATTTAGCAAATCGAATGGAACGATACTATGTGGATAACGGCAAGTATCCGACTGGCTTAGGTACGGGAACCGGGCAGATGAGTGTTACAACCACCACGGAAAAAGGCTGGTATGTGTTAGCCATAGCGGCCCAAACCACGACGAGCTACGTTATCAAAGCGACGCCGCAGCTAGGACAGGCCACCAGTGATACGGCCTGCGGGACTTACGCCATGGACCAGGCTGGACGCAAAGGTAAATTGTCGGGCACAACAGTGGATACCACTAACGCAAAAACGTGTTGGTAGAAGTTACTGCAGCTCTTTAGGCAAGGCGAAAATTACTTTTTCAGGCCGCCCTAGGGCCTCTTCTACTATCACCGCTCCCTCTAGGCGTAGGCGTCGGATAACCCCCTCTACCAAAGATTCTGGCGCCGATGCACCCGCCGTCACGCCGATGGTTTTTTTATCGACCAACCACTCCGGACGGATTTCCTCGGCATTATCGATAAGGTAGGCGGGCACCCCCATTTTGGTCGCAAGTTCGCACAGACGATTTGAATTCGAGCTATTTTTCGAACCCACCACCAATATCATTTCCGCTGTCGCGGCTAATTCTTTGACCGCATCTTGGCGATTTTGCGTGGCGTAACAGATGTCGTCTTTGCGCGGACCGATGATGGCGGGGAAACGTTCACGCAATGCATCAATAATTTCAACCGTATCATCGACTGATAGAGTCGTTTGCGTAACAAAAGCCACGTCATTGATGGTATCAAGATTCAACTTCTTCATATCATCTAGGCTTTCAATTAAGTAAATATTGCCCTTGCCAATCTGACTCTGATATTGGCCTAGCGTGCCCTCCACCTCGGGGTGTCCCGCATGACCGATGAGAATGACATCGCGACCAAGTTGTGAGTGTTTCGCTACTTCCATATGAACTTTGGTGACTAAAGGACAGGTCGCGTCGAACACTTTCAAGCCGCGTTGTTCCGCCTCTAGACGTACCGTTTGAGATACACCGTGAGCACTAAACACGACTGTCGCGTCATTCGGCACATCGGCCAATTCATCCACAAACACGGCCCCTTTTGCGCGCAAACCATCGACAACGAATTTGTTGTGTACGACTTCATGGCGAACATAAATAGGCGCTCCGAATAGATCAAGCGCACGTTCAACGATACCAATGGCCCGATCGACGCCAGCACAAAAACCACGGGGATTAGCGAGTATAACTTGCATAGGGGATAAACGTTTTATTGGTGAGTGAGTGAACTAACTAGTGCAAGCCAGTGAGCCTACACCGCCGATTGTTTACCACGTAGGGCATCCCATATTAACATCACTGCGCCGACACTAATCGCAGAATCAGCCACATTGAACGCAGGCCAATGCGCTTGAGCATAATAAACGTCAATAAAGTCTATAACATAACCTAAATATACACGATCAATAACGTTACCGATGGCACCACCTAAAATAAGCGCCAAGGCCACTGCGACAAATTTTTCACTGGGCGGCAAACGACGCAACCATACCACTAAAACAGCGCTCACGGTCACGGCTAACACCGTAAAGAACCAACGTTGCCAACCACCGGCATCACTTAAAAAACTAAATGCGGCACCCTCGTTATAGGCCAAGGTCAGATTGATAAATGGTGCTAACTCGATAGTCTCATGTAAGGCCATATAGGTATTAGCAATCACCTTAGTGATTTGATCGAGCACGATAATTAGCGCCGATAACCAAAGCCAACGCAATGCTGACGCTTCTTTTGAGGTGTGCGTACTGAAAGATTGTTGCATCATATTAAGCATACCGCCGATTTTCGCCGTCTGTGGTGATGTTGATCACGCAGCGGCCACAAAGTTCGGGGTGTGCTGCGTGTTGTCCTACGTCTTCGCGATGGTGCCAACAGCGGACACACTTAGTATACGCAGAGGGCTTCGCCTTTATCCATAAACCCAGCGTGCCTATTTTTTCAGCATCTGCGGGTCGTGCTGCCTCGTCTTGAGTTCGCGCATAAGAAGTGATCAACACAAAGCGCAATTCGTCCTCGAAGTAACGCAGTTGCTGTTGTAATGTCGCGTCGGCATACAAATCCACTTCCGCATCCAATGATGATCCGATCTGACCGCTCACACGCAGCTTTTCCAACTCTTTGCTAACCGCTTCACGTATGACCATAACACCGTTCCAATCAATATTCACGCTCTCTACATTGGCTGGGAAGGTGTACCACGTTTCTAAAAAGACAGACCTGGCACGTTGACCGGGGATATGTTGCCAAATTTCCTCAGCAGTAAAACTCAATACCGGCGCTAGCCAGCGCACCATAGCCTCGATGATGTAATAAAGCGCCGATTGCGTGGAGCGTCGCGCCAGGCTGTGACGCGGCGTCGTGTACTGGCGATCTTTGATAACGTCGAGATAAAAACTACCCAAATCGACAGCGCAAAAATTGTGAATCTTTTGATAAATTAAATGAAATTCGAAACTATTATAAGCTTCGATCAACTCTTCTTGAAGTTGCCGCGCGCGTTCGACAGCCCAGCGATCCAACGCAATCATTTGCTCTAACGGAACTAGATGCTCAACGGGATCAAAACCCTCTAAATTCGCCAAGATGAATCGCGATGTGTTGCGGATACGCCGATAGGCGTCGGAGGTGCGCTTTAAAATTTCATCCGAGACGCTCATCTCGCCACGATAGTCGGTGGCAGCCACCCACAAACGCAGCACATCGGCGCCCAGGTTTTGCACCACTTTCTGCGGCGCCACGACATTGCCCTTCGACTTCGACATCTTCATGCCTTGCGCATCGACAGTGAAGCCGTGAGTGAGCACACCGCGATAAGGCGCATGGCCGTGCATCGCCACCGACGTCAGCAAGGATGATTGAAACCAACCGCGATGTTGATCGGAACCTTCAAGGTAAAGATCTGCGGGAAAATGGAGTTCGGGCCGACGTTCTAAAGTACTCACGTGCGTGACACCGGAATCAAACCATACATCTAAGGTATCGGTAATTTTGTCGTACTCGCCTGCATCGTTGCCAAGAAATTCGCTCGCCTCCGCATCAAACCACGCATCGATACCGCCTTGCTCGATACGTTGCGCGACCTGTTCGATTAAGTCGTGGGTGCGCGGATGCAAGGTACCGCTATTTTTATGCACGAATAACGCTATCGGTACACCCCAGGTACGTTGGCGCGAAATGCACCAATCTGGCCGCCGCTCTACCATACTTTCAATGCGCGCCTGACCCCAATCAGGCGTCCAGGTAACGTCGCGGATCGCCGCAAGCGCTTGCTGGCGCAAACCCTTTTGTTCCATGCTAATAAACCATTGTGGCGTAGCGCGGAAAATGATCGGAGTTTTGTGCCGCCAGCAATGCGGATAGCTATGGCGCAGCGCTTTTTCACGTACTAATGCACCGCGGGTTTTCAATAACTCGATAACTTTATCGTTAGCCTTCCACACATGCTCGCCGTCGAACAATGCTGTGCCAGGCAAAAACTTACCATCGCCGCCAACCGGATTTTCCACGGCAAGGTTATAGCGCGACCCGACCACGTAATCATCTTGACCATGGCCTGGCGCAGTGTGCACCGCACCTGTACCCGCTTCTGTGGTCACATGCTCGCCCAAAATAATCGGCACTTCGCGCTCATAAAATGGATGGCCCAACTTCAAGCCTTCTAGATCAGCACCGCGCGCGTATGCAACCACGCGGTAGTTCTCAATTTCATAGCGCAACATAGAGTCTTTGAGCAATGCCTCTGCCAATAACAGGCGCTCAGCGCCATGCTCGGATTCGCATTGGACAATGGCATATTCTAGTTCTGGATTTAGCGCCACCGCTTGATTGGCAGGCAATGTCCAAGGCGTGGTTGTCCATATCACGACAGAGATAGGCCCTTTGCCTTCATGTCCTTCAACGTGCCGCACACGCGCAAGCAAGGCTGCTTCATCCAATACCGCAAAACGCACGTCGATCGCAGGTGATGTCCTATCTTCGTACTCCACTTCCGCTTCAGCTAATGCCGAACCGCAATCGATACACCAATGCACCGGCTTATAACCCTTATGCACGTGTCCAGCGGCAACGATGCAACCTAAAGCGCGCACAATATCCGCCTCGCAACGGAAATCCATCGTCAGATAAGGATTGTCCCAATCGCCGAATATCCCTAGACGTTTAAAATCTTCGCGCTGACCGTCGACTTGTTTGCTGGCATAGTCACGGCACGCGCTGCGAAATGTTTTAGCATCAACCTTGACGCCTGCCTTGCCGATTTTTTTCTCTACCATGAGCTCGATTGGCAGACCGTGACAATCCCAGCCTGGCACATAGGGCGCATCAAAGCCACTCAATGATCTCGATTTAACGATGATGTCTTTAAGCACCTTGTTGACCGCATGCCCGATATGAATTTCACCGTTCGCGTAAGGCGGCCCGTCGTGGAGAACGTATTTTTTTCGTCCACTTGCTACGTCACGCATGGCGCTATACAAATCCATGTCAGCCCATTTTTTTAGCATTTCCGGTTCGCGGTTGGCGAGGTTAGCCTTCATCGGAAAATCGGTTTTGGGCAAATTTAAAGTATCTTTATAGTCGGTCACAATGTCTCACTTACTCGGCGCAAGCCGAAAAAATTCACGCGCATCGTCTGCATCGCGCTGGATCTGTGCGGCCAACAAATCTAACGACGCATAGCGCTCTTCATCACGCAGCTTATGCAAAAAATTGACTTCAACATAACGGCCGTAGATATCTTGATTAAAATCGAACAAATGCACTTCAAGCAAGGTGCGCTTACCGTTCACCGTCGGACGCGTGCCAACACTCGCCACACCCGGCAACGGTTCCGTATCTAAGCCAAACATTTCCACCACGTAGACACCATGCAGCGGCACCGCTTTTCTATGCAGGTGAATATTGGCCGTAGCAAAACCGAGTTTTCGACCCAGTTTATCGCCATGCGCTACACGCCCACACATACGATAGGGACGACCCAGCAATTTTTCCGCTGTTTTCAAATCGCCCGTCTGCAACGCAGAACGAATTTTGGTGCTGCTCACGCGGGTTTCATCGATTGCAAAACTGTGCATATTGATGACCTGAAAAGCGTGTGCAGCACCTGCCTGCTTTAACAGATTGATATCACCTTGACGTCCTTTGCCGAAGTGGAAATCATCACCAACAATCACGCAACGTACACCCAAGCCTTCGACCAACAAGCGGCGAATGAATTCGTCCGCCGACCATTGTGCAAACGCGTGGTTAAAGCGTATGCACAACACACCATCGACAGAATAACGCCGCAAGGCAATGACCTTCTCGCGGAAACGCGTCAAGCGCGCCGGAGTTTCGCCACCGGCAAAAAACTCGCGCGGCTGCGGCTCAAATGTCACCACCACGGCCGGCACACCAAGCAAAGCGGCTTTTTCCGCTAAGCGGCCTAATATGGCTTGGTGACCCAAATGCACACCATCGAAATTACCGATTGTGACCACACACCCGCGATGCTGCGGACGTATGTTTGCCAAACCTCGGATCAATTCCATAAACAGCGGCGTCTTAAAATAAAATTATAAAGCAAAAGGATTATCCCGCTTAGGATTTGAAGGCAGTCCGGAAGTGTCTAAAACGTACGCCCAGCAACAGCAACGCCGCCATGTACACCCCGCCGCCGATACCGATCAACGCGCACAAGCGCCACACCCGCTCATAGCCGCTCATCGCAAACCAAACCGTCAAATCGCTGCCGCTCCACCAAAGCGCGGCCACCATTGCTATCGAGGCCAAGGCAATTTGCGCCATTAGCTTTGACCAGCCGGGTTGCGGTGTATACACCCCCTGCTTGCGCAACAAGTGATAGAGCATGCCACAATTGAGAAACGCTGCCATCGATGTAGAAAAAGCCAAGGCGGCATGTCCGCCTGGGATATCAAAATATTGCATCGGGATAACGAGCACAGCATTACTCACCATATTGGCTATCACTGCATAAATCCCGATGCGTACAGGGGTTTTTGTGTCCTGACGCGCATAAAATCCATTGGCCAATATCTTTATCAAAATGAAAGCGGGCAAACCCATACTAAATGTCATGAGACTCAGCCTCGCCATGCGCACGTCATGCTCACTAAATGCGCCGTACTGAAACAACGTCACCAGCATCGGCCCAGAGAGAATAATCAGCCCCAACGTTGCTGGCGTGGCGATCAACAACACTAAGCGCAACGCCCAATCGATCATCCGCCCAAAGCCATCAGTCGCGGCCTCAGCGTGCTTTTTTGACAGATTAGGCAGTACCACCGTCGCCAGTGCTATACCAAAAACGCCAAGCGGAAACTCTACCAATCGATCCGAATAATAAAGCCACGACACGCTACCTGTGACAAGAAACGAGGCAATCAGCGTATCCAGCAGCAGATTTACTTGCACCACCGACGAACCGAAAATCACCGGCAGCATCAACTTAATCACCCGCTGCACAGCCTCTGACCGCCAGGCCCAGCGAGGACGAGGTAAAAAACGAAGCTGCTTAAGAAAAGGTACTTGGAAAGCGAGTTGTAATACCCCCGCGATAAATACCCCCCATGCCAAAGCCACTGCAGGCTCGTCAAAATAGGGCGCCATTACGGTGGCACTAAAAATCAGGGCCAAGTTCAAAAATATGGGCGTAAACGCCGGCACGCCGAACTTGCCGTAAGTATTTAAAATTCCGCCCGCGAAGGCGGTAAGAGAAATAAAGAACAAATAGGGGAAAGTGATGCGTAGCATCTCGACAGTGAGATCAAATTTTGTGGCATGACCCCAAAACCCGGGGGCAAAAATAAGCACAAAAATCGGTGCGGCGATAACACCTAATAAGGTGACACCGATTAATACGCCGCCTAAGGTCCCCGCTAAATCGTTAACAAATTGCTGTGTTTCCGCCAGGTCACGCTTGCTTTTGTATTCGGACAACACCGGTACAAATGCCTGCGAAAAGGCCCCTTCCGCAAACAAGCGGCGTAGAAAGTTTGGGATTTTGAAGGCAACAAAGAATGCATCTGCGCCAGTACCAGCACCCAAGAGGCGCGCTACAAGCATGTCCCGGAAAAAGCCTAAGATCCGAGAAATTAAAGTCATTCCACCGACAGTCGTGGTGGATTTTAGAAGGCTTTGAGACATGGCTTAATAACTTAGGGGCGGGTTGGGCACAAAATCAAGTAGTATCACCGGGAAACACCCTAGATGCAATTCTTACCTTTAACCCAGATTTCCCATTAGCCTCGTAGCGAGGGTGCGCAAGGTGCTGAAGATGGGCGAGAAAAGATGAAAAACAGTCGGAGGCGTAGTCACTCTACGGTGACAGACTGTTTTGCATCTTTTCTCGCGCAGATTCAGTGCGTTGTGCAGCCGCAGTAGAGTGCTAATGGAAAATCTGGGTTTAACCCAGATCGTCGAATTAAACGCTTTCGGTTGCGAATATTAGCTTTAAAAGCATTTTGGGCGTTGCAGGAGCGACCCTAGCTCTGTATAATTGCCGGTTTTACGCCGATACGTCAGGAGAGTTACGTTGGCCAATACCGCACAAGCAAAAAAGCGCGCTAGACAAGCCGAAGATCACCGCGCGCACAATACCAGCATGCGTTCCATGTTACGGACGTATGTAAAGAAAGTGGTGAATGCTATCGCCTCTGGCAATAAAGCCGAAGCCGAAGTAGCCTACAAAGAAGCCTCACCCCTTCTGGATAGCATGGCCCGCAAAGGCCTTATCCATAAAAACAAGGCCGCCCGCCAAAAAGGCCGCTTGAACAACCACATTCGCGGGATGCAGAGTTAAACTGCACTAGCCAATACGAAAAAAGTCGGCGATGCCGACTTTTTTTGCCTCTACGATTTACACCCCTACCGCCATACCGCTGAAAAAAACTAACTATTCCGCTCATATCCTCAAAGCCTTTTAGTGCTCGGCAGCATTTTGGGGGTAAGAAAAAGCCAGGAAAAACGCATTAATAGGAGCT
>JANPPH010000137.1:0-30317 GCA_031428395.1 Gammaproteobacteria bacterium | reverse complement strand
TTTGTTAAATTTTGGCTCACCGTAGGGGTGACTACGGCTTCGCCAAAATTTAACAAAAAAATCTTCCATCTTCAACATCTTAAGCGCCCTCGCTACGTTTCCAACTGCCTTTTTTAAGTTAAAGCCTGAGGGCGAAAATATTTTTTGCGTTTAGCCCAGATTTTCCATTAGCCTCGTAGCGAGGGTGCGCAAGGTGTTGAAGAGGGGCGAGAAAAGAAGAAAAACAGTCGGAGGCGTAGTCACTCTACGGTGACAGACTGTTTTTCTTCTTTTGTCGCGCAGATTCAGTGCGTTGTGCGGCCGCAGTAGAGCGCTAATGGAAAATCTGGGCTTAGTCGGCGTGTTGTTGCGATGCTTAAGCCAGTCCAAAGGCTAACGCAAACTTATCATGCTAACGTGCCGTGACATTGCTTGTATTTCTTGCCCGAACCGCATGGGCAGGGCTCGTTACGTCCAACTTTCTTCTCGCCGCGCACAAACGGCTCGTGCGAACTGGTGTCTGACTGCGCCGCTGCGCCACCCATTGCCTCTTCACCCATGCTGCTCGCTTCCGCGTGCTCAAAACGCATAGGTGCTGTGCTACGGCGCTGCTCTTCAACGGCCTTCACGTCTTCTTCTGCCTTGACCTGCACTTTCGTCAGAACGGCAATGACATCGTGTTTGATACGCTCCAGCATTTGCGTAAACATTTCAAATGCTTCGCGTTTATATTCTTGCTTTGGATTTTTTTGCGCATAGCCGCGCAAATGTATGCCTTGACGCAAATGATCCATCGCCGCCAAGTGATCTTTCCATTGTGCGTCAAGCACCTGCAGCATCACGGCCTTCTCAAAATGACGTAGAACTTCGGGGCCCGCCATTTGCTCTTTTTGCGTATATACATTAGCGACTTCGTCGCGAATACGTTTGCGCAAGGTTTCTTCGTGTAAGCTGCTATCGGACTCCAGCCACTGCGAAATTGGCAAGTTCAACGCAAATTCAGCATTCAACGCTTCAGCTAGACCGGGGATATCCCATTGCTCTTCGATGCTATGGGCTGGAATAAAGGTATTAATTACTCCGTTAACGACATCGTCACGGATATTAGTGATGGTCGCTGAGATGTCCTGCGTTTCCATCAACTCGTTGCGTTGCTCGTAAATAACCTTGCGCTGGTCATTGGCGACATCGTCGTATTCAAGAAGATTTTTACGAATGTCGAAGTTATGCCCTTCAACTTTGCGCTGCGCATTTTCGATAGCCTTACTCACCCAAGGGTGCTCGATGGCTTCTCCGTCTTCCATGCCCAATTTTTGCATAATAGCGGCGACACGGTCGGAAGCAAAAATACGCATTAAGCTGTCTTGGAGAGACAGGTAGAAGCGACTTGAGCCGGGATCACCCTGGCGACCAGAACGTCCGCGCAACTGATTGTCGATACGGCGCGACTCATGGCGTTCAGTGCCGACAATGTGTAAACCGCCGGAGCTTAGTACTTGCTCGTGACGTTCCTTCCAATGCTTCCGCACACGTTCGACATCGAGTTCTGTTGGCTCGTTGAGGCCTGCGAGCTCTGCCTCCAAGCTTCCACCCAGCACAATATCAGTACCGCGACCTGCCATGTTTGTCGCAATGGTCACTGCATTGGGCCGACCGGCTTGCGCAACAATCTCCGCCTCGCGGACGTGCTGTTTGGCATTGAGCACTTCGTGTTTGATTTTTTCCGTCTGCAGCAAGCTCGACAAATATTCCGACGTTTCGATCGAGGTAGTGCCTACCAATACTGGCTGACCGCGCTGCTGGCACGCTTTAACATCTTCAATGATGGCGGCGAATTTGTCCTTGGGCGTAAGATAGACAAGATCGCCTTGGTCATTGCGGATCATGGCGCGATTGGTCGGAATGACCACCACTTCCAAACCGTAGATTTGCTGAAATTCGTAAGCTTCGGTATCGGCAGTGCCCGTCATGCCCGAAAGTTTTTTGTACACACGGAAATAGTTCTGGAACGTAATTGACGCAAGCGTCTGATTTTCGTGTTGTATCGAAACGCCTTCTTTAGCCTCGATGGCTTGATGCAAACCTTCCGACCAACGTCTACCTGGCATAGTGCGGCCAGTGAACTCATCCACGATCACAATCTCATCGTCTTTAACGATGTAGTGGACATCTTTTTGATATAAGGCATGGGCGCGCAAACCAGCATTTAGATGATGCATAAGGCTGATGTTGGCGGCGTCATAAAGACTTTGGCCTTCCAGCAATATTCCCGCTTCACTTAACACTTCTTCGACGCGCTGATGGCCTTGCTCAGTTAAATAGACCTGCCGCGCTTTCTCATCAACATGAAAATCCCCTGGGCCTTCTTCCGTCTCGGTCTTGGTTAGCTTAGGAATCAATAGATTTACCTTGCGGTAAAGGTCGGATTGATCCTCGGTAGGGCCAGAGATAATTAACGGAGTGCGCGCCTCATCGATCAGAATCGAGTCTACTTCGTCGATAATTGCGTAGTACAAACCACGTTGCACCCGATCAGCGGGACCGAAAGCCATGTTGTCACGCAGATAATCGAAACCGAATTCGTTGTTTGTGCCGTAGGTGATATCCGCGGCATACGCTTCACGCTTCTCCGGCGAACTTTGGCCGGACAAGATAACACCCGTGGTTAGACCCAGGAAGCCGTAAAGCTTACCCATCCAGCTGGCGTCGCGACGGGCAAGATAGTCATTCACCGTGATGACGTGGACACCTTGGCCCGGCAATGCGTTGAGGTAAGCTGACAACGTGGCGACCAGCGTCTTACCTTCGCCAGTGCGCATCTCAGCGATTTTGCCGCTGTTTAGCACCATTCCGCCGATCATTTGCACGTCGAAGTGGCGCATGTTGAGCACACGCTTTCCCGCTTCACGCACAGTAGCAAAGGCCTCAGATAACAATGAATCAGTGCTGACGCCCGCTGCTATACGTTGACGAAATTCGTCTGTTTTCGCCCGTAGCTGTTCATCAGTAAGCGATTGCAGCTTGGATTCGAAATCCTGAATTTGGGCGACTGACCTGCCCAACTGGCGAACCAACCGCTCATTGCGGCTGCCAAAAATTTTGCGTATGAAATTACCGACCATGGATGATGCCGAACTTTAGTGGAGGAATGACGGAAAAATGCTCAGCGACGGGTGCTGACATAAATGGCAGGGTTTACAGGCTTTCCGTCCCGCAAAACTTCAAAATGCACATGAGGCCCCGTCGAGCGGCCACTTGATCCCATGAATGCCACCGTCTGCCCCTTTTTCACAATATCGCCTACTTTTACAACATTTTTCTTATTATGACCATAGCGCGTTGCAATTCCATTGCCGTGATCCACTTCAACCATATTGCCATATCCAAAACGATCACTAGACCATGTCACCACACCCGCTCCCGCAGCCACCACGGTGGAACCCTCCTTGGCAGCAAAATCTATACCGTGATGCATTGCTAAACGGCCGGAAAATGGATCGGTTCGCTGGCCGTAATGGGACGATATCCATGCCGTCTTAGAAACAGGCCATGAGGTCGGCACCACCTGCTGTTGCAAATTACGAGTCATCATTAAGGTTTCAAGTATACCTAATTGCTGCTCTTTGTCTTCCAATTGACCGGAAAAATGCGACAACGTTTTCGCGAATTTGGGGATGTTGGTAAATTCGGTGTAACTGGGGATTTCTGGGCCACCTTGTGGCGGGGATCGGCCGAAGTCAAACTCGCCTTTATCGAGCTTGGCCATTTCAACTAAACGCCGACCTAATGCATCCAAACGAATCACGTGGGCTTGTAATTGCGCCAAACGCGCAGTCAGAACGTTGACATTATCCTGCGCGGCGCGCGCCGCTTGACTTGCTGTTTGCTGCTGACCTGTTAGGTCCGACTGGAGGGAAGCGGAAAATAAGGAGAAACTCTGCCCTGATTTGCTCGTTCCGATGAAATAACCTGCCGAAACGACAAGTATCAGCGACAAAGTAAAAGCGCCAATGGCGAGTCCTAGCGTAGCGCCTGTTAAACGAATATTAAGAGGGCTGCGCCACTTTTTTGTGAGGACGATAATATTCATTAAATTTTGTCCCTTAGCCTAACCTGCTATGCTATTAAGCTATCATTCCCTGAAAAAACAATCTGCGAACCACATTACAAGAATCTAGATGTCCAGTAAAGTCGCGAAAACCGTCACCAAAATACTGCTTAACTCCTCAAGCCATCTAAGAACATTACTGGCTCATGCGGCTCGCTTGGAAGCATTGACCGTATTAGTTTGCAACGCTCTCCCCGCTCCACTAAATCAACATTGCCGGGTTGCCAATGTTCGCGGCGATGTGCTTGTGTTGCATGCCGATTCCGCCGTCTGGGCCAGCAAACTGCATTATCAATTGCCCATCTTGCAACTGCGCTTAGCCGAGACCGGACCTTCGTTCCAAATTCAGATTAAAGTCCGATCGTTCAGCAGTACGGTAGATCAGCCCCTCGCCGTCAAAACCTCACGCTTACCCAAGGAACGCGCGGCTCTCATTGCAGCGCTTGCTGACGACACTTCGAACCCTGAATTACAAGCCGCGTTGCGATGCTTAGCGAACGAGAGCAAAAAATTCAGCTAGTACAAGCAATGCTCAGAATAGTCTATCTTTATAAATACAATTTCCCGATACGTATAATTCCCTGATCGCCGCCTACGTCACCCTGACGGCGCAACACACCCTCAGGACCTAGAAGAAGCGGGTGCGGATTGCATAAAGGCGATAGGCGCGCGCTCCGTGGCTTCGAAGGTGACTAACTCCCACGCACTGGCATCGGCCATTAACGTGCGCAAGAGCCTATTGTTTAGCTCGTGACCCGATTTGTGGCCACTAAAGGCCCCGATCAAGCTGCGACCGAGCAAGTAAAGATCACCAATTGCGTCAAGTACTTTATGCTTAACGAACTCATCGCTATAACGCAAGCCGTCTTCGTTTAAGACTCGAAATTCATCCATCACGATAGCATTGTCAAGACTGCCGCCTTGCGCAAGGCTGCGTTCACGTAACGACTCCAAATCGCGCATGAAGCCGAAGGTGCGGGCGCGGCTAACCTCTTTAACAAAAGAGGTCGTGGAGAAATCTACCGTTGCTTGCTGGTTTCGCCCCTTAAAGGCCGGATGATCGAAATCGATTGAAAAGGAGACTTTGAAGCCTTCGAACGGATCGAAACGCGCCCATTTGTCACCCTCTTCGACCAAAACCGAACGTTTGATGCGAATAAAGCGCTTTGGCGCAGATTGCTCTTCGACGCCCGCGGATTGGATGAGGAACACAAAGGGACCGGCGCTGCCATCCATGATAGGCACTTCGGGGGCACTAAGTTCGACGTAGGCATTGTCGATGCCCAACCCCGCAAAGGCAGAAAGCAAATGCTCCACGGTCGAGATGCGCACGTCGCCTCGAGCTAAGGTAGTGGATAAGCGGGTATCACCGACATTTTCTGGGCACGCGGCTATCTCTACGGGCGGATCTAAATCAACACGCCGAAAGACAATGCCGACGTCGATCGCCGCCGGCCGCAAGGTCAAAAACACCTTTTGGCCAGTGTGCAATCCCACCCCGGTAGCCCGAATAACGTTTCTCAATGTGCGCTGTTTAATCATGCTAATCGCCCATCTAATGCTAGGCAGTAGGTAGCGGCGCATGTTAGCACAGACTTGAGAACCGCTCCATACATTACATACATTACTATTGCGATTAGTCGGCCTGACGGCGCAAAAACGCCGGGATATCAAGGAAGTCTAAGTTGTTATCCTGTGGTGCAGGATACCGCCCTGAGGACGCCGCCATTTGCTTGCGAATCACGGTGGGGCGATCCAGCTTTTCGTAGTCCACTGCGTCCGTCTCGGCGGACCGGTGTACCAGCTTGATGGGGCGCTCTTCGGCCTCGAGGGGGCGACCTAAGCCCGTTGCAACCACGGTGACACGGAGTTCGTCCTGCATTTCTGGGTCAATAACGGTGCCGACTACTACCGTGGCGTTTTCGGAGGCAAATTCCTTGATGGCGTTACCGACTTCTTCAAATTCGCCAATCGCCATGTCGAGTCCAGCGGTGACGTTGACTAAGATGCCGCGGGCTCCAGACAGGTTTATGTCTTCCAGCAACGGACTCGCGATAGCCATTTCGGCGGCGCGGCGAGCGCGGTTTTCGCCAGTGGCGCTACCTGAACCCATCATTGCCATACCCATTTCGGACATGACGGTGCGGACGTCGGCAAAATCGACATTGATAAGGCCAGGCCGAGTAATGAGCTCTGCAATGCCTTGGACGGCACCCAGCAACACATTGTTGGCGGCACGGAACGCGTCCAGCAGGGAAATATTTTTACCTAGAACTAATAGCAGTTTGTCGTTAGGAATGGTAATCAACGAATCGACGTACTGACTTAGTTCTTTAATTCCCGCGTCTGCAATTTGCATACGCTTCCTGCCTTCAAAAGGAAAAGGCTTGGTGACCACTGCAACCGTTAAGATTCCCAGCTCTTTTGCCGCTTTCGCTACAACAGGTGCTGCACCCGTACCTGTCCCACCGCCCATGCCTGCGGTGATGAACAACATGTCTGCGCCTTCAATGCAGCCTAGAATGCGCTCACGATCTTCTAGCGCGGATTGACGGCCTACATCCGGGTTGGCGCCCGCGCCTAAGCCTTTGGTGATGTTGGCGCCGATTTGCAGCACGGTACGCGCTTTTGCATTACGCAACGCTTGGGCATCGGTGTTAGCGTAGATAAAGTCAACGCCTTCGATATTTGCATTTACCATGTGTTCGACCGCGTTACCACCGCCGCCGCCCACGCCAATTACTTTAATCACCGCGCTTTGGGTGTAAGAATCCATTAGTTCAAACATATTCGTGCTCCTCCGCCAATCGTTAAATTGCTGCCCAATAACCAAACAATAAATTTTCTAAAAATTGCCTTGAAACCAACGCCTCATGCGACTCCAAATACTCTTTACTCCTCCACGCCGTGCATCGCCTGCGCGGCTACGATGTTGTTGACCAAATAATAAAAGCCCGACGCCCGTGGAGTAGATGGGGTTGTTCACCACATCGACCAGGCCTGTGACAAACTGCGGCACACCCAACCGCACAGGGGTGTGAAAGATTTCCTCGGCTAGCTCTATGGCGCCTTCCATTTTCGCGCTGCCACCGGTAAGCACTACGCCTGCAGCGATCAGGTCTTCGAAACCGCTACGCCGAAGCTCGCTTTGTACGAGCGTGAGCAATTCTTCATAACGGGGCTCAACAACTTCAGCCAGGGTTTGGCGCGCTAAACGACGTGCAGGACGCTCGCCAACGCTTGGCACTTCGATAGTTTCATCAGGGCTAGCCAATTGCGTTAGCGCACAGGCATATTTTATTTTGATTTCTTCTGCGTATTGCGTTGGCGTGCGTAAGGCGACGGCGATGTCGTTGGTAATTTGATCGCCTGCGATGGGGATCACGGCGGTATGGCGAATAGAACCGTCGGTAAACACCGCGATGTCGGTGGTGCCGCCACCAATGTCGACCAGTGCAACACCTAATTCTTTTTCGTCTTCAGTTAGTACAGAATAGCTTGAGGCAAGCTGTTCCAAGATGACGTCATCCACCTCAAGGCCACAGCGGCGTATGCATTTGACGATATTTTGTGCAGCGCTAACAGCGCCTGAAACGATGTGTACTTTGGCTTCCAAACGCACCCCGGACATGCCGATGGGTTCGCGGATGCCTTCTTGATTATCGATAATGAATTCTTGCGGCAGTATGTGCAAAATTTTCTGATCAGCAGGAATGGCGACAGCACGAGCCGCATCGATGACGCGCTCGACATCACTGGTGGTTACTTCTTGATCGCGAATGGCGACGATGCCATGCGAGTTAAGGCTACGGATGTGGCTACCTGCGATGCCTGCAAAAACGGAGTGGATTTGGCAGCCCGCCATTAATTCCGCTTCTTCAATAGCACGCTGAATGGATTGCACAGTCGATTCGATGTTGACGACTACGCCTTTTTTGAGGCCGCGCGAAGGATGCGAACCGAGGCCAATAATGTCCATCCTATTGTCGGGCGTAATTTCGCCGACGATGGCGACGACTTTCGACGTGCCTATGTCAAGTCCGACAATTAAATCTCTGTCTGATTTTCTCGACATGTATTTCCTGCTCGCTGAATTAACTCGGTAAAGTAAAAATTGTTTCACGACTTATGTCGGAAACGTTTGGCTTAAAACGCACGGCAAAGCCGTTGGAATAACGTAAATCAATAAGCTCGACAGGAGCGGGCGCGGCGGTCGCTACTTTGGAGTAAAAACGTATCAAACGTTTTAAGCGCTGCTCTTGATCAGTACGACCTATCATGACGGCGACGTCCTGGTTCAATAACAAGCTCCATGATCGACGATCATCCAACACCAGCTCACTTACGCGAAATGCCAAGCCCTGTAGCTGCTTGGACATCTCGTGGTATTTGGTGACCAGTAACGCGCCGCTACTGCCAGGACCGCGAAATACCGGCAATCCTGTCGGATAGGTGTTTTCATCCGGCGTAAACACTTCGCCAAGCGGATTAACTAAGCCACCATCTCGCCAGCGTGCTACCGCTTGTTGCTCGATGACAGTGATGTGGAGCGTATTCGGCCACTCACGTCGAATCGAGGCAGAATACAACCACGGCAGTTTGTGCAAAGCCGCCTCGACATCATGTAGATTGGCCGTAAAAAAGCCTTTATGGCGCGTTTCTGCAGCCACCATGCTACTTACCGCTGTTGCATCCAGGTGACGAAATACGCCACTCACCTTGACGGTGTTGATAGGCGCGGTGGCAGAGTCGGTCATTAACATCCATCCCCATGCGCACACGCCAAATATGGCGCTAACGAATAGCACGGCGCCAAATTGCGAAACTTTGCGCGAGACCTTGCCTGTTTCCGAATGAAACCGATGGTCATGTGTCCTATTTTTTCGCTTAAACATGCGTTGCCGCTTTACGCTCTCGCTTTATCGCGTTCAAAACTGGTTTCCAAAATTCGCCAACACAGATCTTCAAAACTAATACCGGCTTGGCGTGCTGCCATGGGTACCAAACTATGATCCGTCATGCCGGGCACGCTGTTGACTTCGAGTATCCACGGCTTACCGGTTTTGTCGCACATTAAATCCACTCTGCCCCAACCGCTGCAGCCGGTGATGTTGAAGACCTTAAGGGCCAGATCTTGTAATTCTTTTTCACGGTCGGCATTTAAACCGCAAGGACAGATATAGCGTGTATCGGTAGCGCTATATTTGGCCTCGAAATCGTAAAAACCGCGCGGTGTTTCGAGACGAATCAAGGGCAAAGCCTGGCCGCCCAGAATGGACGCGGTGTATTCAGTGCCCGTGATCCATTGCTCGGCGAACACGTCATCATCGAAATCTTTGGCTTTTTGCCAAGCAACTTGCAGCTGCTCAATTTTCTCAACCTTGGTCATGCCAATGCTGGACCCTTCTCGTGCTGGCTTGACCATGACAGGGAATCCAAGCTGCTCGATGTCTCGATTCATGTCTGATTCCCGACTGAAAGTTCTAAACCCGGGCGTCGGCATACCAGCACCTAACAGAACCAACTTGGTACGCAACTTGTCCATGCTCAGCGCCGACCCAAGGACGTCGCTGCCCGTATAAGGCAAGCCGATGGTTTCAAGCGCGCCTTGGATCACGCCGTCTTCACCGCCACGACCATGGAGCACAATGAAAGCTCGATCGTAGTTGCCCTGCTTGAGGATTTGCATGACGTCGCTACCGACATCTATCCCATGCGCATCCACGCCACGCTCTTTGAGTGCTTTGAGCACCGCCGCTCCACTTTTTAGCGACACCGTACGCTCTGCGGAAGTGCCGCCTAACAACACTGCCACTTTGCCAAATTCATCAGCACGTTTCACTTCGTACCGGTTTGATGTCTCATCCATGGATTATTGCTCCCCCCTGTTGCTTGCCTACGATGCGTACTTCGGGTATTAAAGTAACGCCCGTTTGTCGCTTGACGGTTTCTTGCACGTAGACGATTAGTTTTTCGATGTCTGTCGCGTTGGCAGATCCTGTGTTGATAATGAAATTAGCGTGCTTCTCGGAGACACATGCACCGCCCATGCGATAACCTTTTAAGCCACAGCTTTCGATTAATCGTGCGGCAAAATCGCCAGGGGGATTCTTGAACACCGAACCACAACTGTGCTGTCCCGTAGGCTGAGTTTGGTTGCGTCGGTCAAGCAATTCTTTAATTTGTGCAGCACTCTTAGTGCTATCGCCAGAATCAAGCTTTAGGTGCGCCGCGACAAAGGATTCGTCCGCCACTGGCGATTCAACATGGCGATAGCTGATTTGATATTCCTCCGGCAAACGCAGATGGCGTTGGCCGTCACGATCAAGCGTTTCAACAGCCGCGACTAAGCGCCATGTTTCGCCGCCAAAAGCGCCGGCATTCATCGCCAATGCGCCGCCCATGGTGCCTGGAATGCCAATAAAAAATTCGCCACCGACTAAATGGTTTTTCACACCGTAGCGCGCTATTTTTGCGCAAGGCACGCCTGCTTCGACTCGTAGAGTTCCATCGTTCTGCTGCATACCCGTTAAGGCGTCAGTGGTGCAAATCACCGTACCTTCAATGCCTCCATCGCGCACCAGGAGATTACTGCCCAGCCCTAACCAATACACAAATTCGGCGGTCGGCAGTTGTCGCAGAAACTGCGCTAGATCATCAATATCTGCTGGCTGAAAAAATAGCTTTGCTACACCCCCTACGCGCCACGAAGTATGTTTCGCCATGGGTTCGTTGTGACGTATCACACCGCGAATGTCTGTTAGAGGCGAGGCAGTCATCATTTCGTCTGCCTTAGCAATTTTTCCGGCAACGTCGCTGCCACGCCACCGATATCGCCCGCGCCCAACGTTAACAGGACATCTCCGTCACGCAACAAACCAATTAGGGTCGCAGGCAATTCACTAACGTGTTCTACAAAGATGGGATCAACTTTGCCTCGCGTGCGAATTGCGCGGCACAGAGTACGACCGTCTGCACCTACGATTGGCGTTTCGCCCGCCGCATAGATATCCAGTAATACCAACACGTCCGTATCCGAGAGTACGATGGTGAAATCTTCGAACAAATCGCGCGTCCGCGTGTATCGATGCGGCTGAAAGGCAACGACTAATCGACGCTTAGGCCAAGCACCGCGTAAGGCGCTTAGCGTTGCTGCAATTTCACGTGGATGGTGGCCATAATCGTCAATTAACGTCACATGACCATTGCTTATGGCAATGTCACCATAATTTTGGAAACGCCGTCCTATGCCCTGGAATTGTTCCAGGCCGCGCAAAATAGCTTCATCTGTTACGCCGAGTTCGTGCGCAACAGCAATCGCTGCGAGAGCATTGAGTACATTGTGCCTACCAGGCAGATTCAATGAAACATCAATCCAGTGCGTACCATCGCGCCGGGACACGCTAAAAAAAGTGCGTGTAATGTCCTGACGTATGCCAGACGCAATGAGATCGGCATCTTGCTCTATCGCGTACGTGAGCACCGGCTTGGTAATCAGCGGCAGAATTTCTTTCACCACTGGATCATCGATGCACAGCACGGCCAAGCCGTAAAACGGCATATGGTGTAGAAATTCTACGAAGGTTTGCCGCAGGCGCTCAAAATCGCCACCGTAGGTTTCCATATGATCGGCGTCAATGTTGGTGACAATCGCCATCACCGGTTGCAAATAAAGAAATGACGCATCACTCTCATCCGCTTCAGCAACAAGGTAACGACTTGCGCCTAAACGCGCATGCGTGCCGGAACTGTTCAGGCGTCCGCCTATAACGAATGTTGGATCAAGGCCGCCTTCGGCTAACAGGCTCGCCACAAGACTGGTGGTTGTGGTTTTGCCGTGCGTGCCGGCGACGGCAATGCCAAAGCGAAAACGCATCAGTTCGGCGAGCATTTCAGCGCGCGGTATAACGGGTATCCGCTTTTGCTGCGCGGCGACAACTTCGGGATTTTCGCCATGCACGGCGGTCGAAGCGACCACCACTTGGCTATGCTCAACATGACTTGCAGCGTGACCAACATGAATAAGCACACCCAGACCGCTCAAACGACGCGTAACAGCATTTTCATGCAGATCTGAACCGGTTACTTGATAGCCAAGATTGTGCAACACTTCAGCTATGCCACCCATGCCTGCTCCGCCGATCCCAATAAAATGCACTCGCTTAATGCGGCGCATGCTCCATGCATCTACTGGAGTGTCTTGGTGAGCACTTGCGGTGGAATCCGTCGTGTCAAACATTGGCGGCCTCCAAACAATAGTCGGCGACTTTGCTAGTCGCATCGGGTTTAGCGAGGTGCCGAGCTGTTTTTGCCATCGACAACAATTTGTCGCGATCCCACTGCGAGGGTGTTGAACAAAAATCGCGAAGGGTTTGCGCCAGTTTATCAACGCTCAGCTGAAGCTGTGGTATGAGCACGGCAGCATGAGCATTGGTGAGATACGCTGCATTGCGAGTTTGGTGATCATCGACGGCGTGTAAATAGGGCACTAGGATTGAGGGCAAACCGGCCGCCGCCAATTCGGCAACGGTTAATGCACCGGCTCGGCATAATACTAGATCTGCCCAACTGTAAGCTGCTGCCATATCAGTAATAAATGGCTCCACTCTGGCGGTAACATTTGCAGTTTTGTAGTGGCCTTTTGCTGACTCAAGATTACGCTTACCGGTTTGATGCCATATATCTGGTCGTTGGTCATTCGAAAATTGTGCGATAGCGGCTGGAACCATCTCATTTAAAACCTGCGCGCCTAAGCTGCCGCCGATGACGAGCAAACGCAACGCACCAGTCCGCCCCTGCAACCGTTGCTCCGGCGACGCCAAAGCGCTAATGTCACCGCGCACCGGGTTGCCAGTAAATTCGGCGTTAAATTTTGCAGCAAAGGTGCCGGGAAAAGCCTCGAGAACTCTTGTTGCCAGCGGGGCAAGCATCCGATTGGTCATACCCGCCACTGCATTCTGCTCATGTATGATCAACGGTTTACGTAACAACCAAGCCGCCATGCCGCCGGGGCCAGTAACGAAGCCACCCATGCCAAGTACAGCGATGGGTTTGCGCCGGAGTAAAATCTGCATGGCCTGAATAACCGCCGACGTCAGCTTGAACGGTGCCGATAACCAGCTTGTGATGCGCTTACCACGCAAACCGCTCACCGTTACCCATTCGATATCAATGCCTGACTTGGGAACGACGTCGGCTTCCAAACCGTTGCGCGTACCCATCCATACGATTTCTATGCCACGTGCGCGCAGTTCTTGAGCCACTGCGAGACCAGGGAAAACGTGACCTCCAGTACCACCCGCCATAATCACTACGCGCTTTACCATGGCCCGGTTCCTTTGCCGCTCATTGCATGCAAAAAACGCGTTTCATAATCGACGCGCAACAGTAGCGCCACGGCAATACAACAAATGATGAGGCTACTACCGCCATAACTCATGAGGGGCAGGGTTAGTCCTTTGGTGGGCAACACACCCATGTTGACGCCGACATTAACGAAGGCTTGCAGCCCCAACCAAAGGCCGATCCCATACGCCAGGTATGCGCCAAAAAGATAACCACGCTGCTCGGCGCGATAGGCAATAATAAAGGCACGGGCAATGAACAACGCAAATAGACCGATTACCGCCGCTGCACCAACAAACCCTATTTCTTCCGCTAATACAGCGAGCAAGAAATCGGTGTGAGCTTCCGGCAGATAGAACAATTTTTGCACCCCCGCGCCCAAGCCTACGCCGAGCCACTCGCCGCGGCTGAAGGCGATTAACGCCTGACAGAGCTGATAGCCTTTGTTGTATGCAAATTCAATGTCACAGGCGTACATAAAACTTTGTAGGCGCTCTACTCGGTACGGAGACGTTAACACCAGCGTGACCAATCCTGCTCCGGCTAACGAAATCAGCACGCCAAACTGCCACAGGCGAACGCCAGCAAGAAATAGCAAACCCATTACCGTGACTGAGAGAACAGCCGTTGCACCGAAATCCGGCTCTAGCAAGAGTAATACGCTAATGACGCCCAGCACCGCCATGGGCCAGACGAATCCCATTACCGAAGTCCGTACTAATTCGGCTCGACGCATTAGATAACTGGCCATGTAGATGACCACTACCAATTTCATCATCTCCGATACTTGAAGGTTAAATAGACCCATCGGCAACCATCGTACGCTGCCATTTACTTCTCTACCCACGCCAGGCAACAACACCGCAATCAGCAGCGCAATCCCAAAACCTAACAACAAAATACTGTGTTTCTCCCAGCGCGCTAGCGGTATCTGGAGTACCAATAGAGCCGTCACCACACCCATACCTATATAAGAAAGTTGCCTCGCCGCAAAGTAAAATGGGTCGCCCAATTGCCTCTCGGCAATCGCCATGGAAGCAGAAGACACCATCACGAAACCGAGAGCGAGCAATACCAGGGTCACGGCGAGTAGCCATAGATCGGTAATACGCGCCAAGGTTGCTATGGGCTGAACCTTTAGCGACTGGGCAGTCGGTTTATATGTTTGGGCGCTGATCTTCATCCCAGTACTCGCTTTACAGCTTCCATGAACTCATGGCCGCGGTCTTCATAATTCTTAAACATATCGAAGCTGGCGCAAGCCGGAGAGAGCAGCACAGCATCCCCGCTCTGTGCCGCATCGCGCGCTGCAATAACGGCCTGCTCCATACTCGCAGCGTGAATAACTGCAACTTGCTCGCCCAAGGCCGCCTCAATCTGTTTCGCATCCTCGCCGATGAGAACCACTGCGCGCGCTTTTTCCTTCGCCGCTTCGCGCAAAGGAGAAAAATCCTGGCCCTTTCCCATACCACCCGCAATCAAGACGACTTTTCCTGGCATGCCTTTCAACGCAGCGAGCGTGGCGCCGACGTTAGTACCCTTGGAGTCGTTGTACCAAGTGATAGCATTGCGCTCGGCGACCCATTGCGTACGATGCGGCAAGCCTTCAAATCGTCGCAACGTGGTGAGCATGGATTCGGTAGGAATGTGTACAGCCTCAACTAGCGCGAGAGCAGCCAATGCATTGGCTGCATTGTGCAGGCCCTTAATGCGTAAATCGGCGAGCTTGATCAAAGCCGACTGACCGCGCGCCAAATACGTTTCACCGTCCTGTTCTATAAGGCCAAACTCATCATGCTCCGGTGGCGTGGAAACACCGAATCGAGCGACACGTCTGTCTGGCTCAATAGACGCCATCACTAGTGCATCATCCTTATTTATCACCATGACGCCGTTGCCTTTGTAGACACGACGTTTAGCCTCAACATACTCTGCAAGATTCTTATAGCGATCCATGTGATCCGGCGTGATATTTAGAATGACCGCCGCCGTTGCATCGAGAGACCAGGTTGTTTCCAATTGAAAACTGGATAGTTCAAGAACGTAGAAATCGGGCTCTTCGTCACCGAGCAATTCGAGCGCGGGAATGCCCAAATTTCCGCCGACGCGCACAACACGTCCGGCGTCACGTAGCATATCTCCCACCAGCGTCGTCACTGTGCTCTTGCCATTAGAGCCGGTGATCGCAATGACCGGTGCAATGGCGCGACGTGCGAACAATTCGATATCGCCATACACCGGCACGCCCCGAGCGCAGGCGTCTTCGATCAACGGTTCGCGCAGTGACACACCAGGACTGATGACAATTTGCTCCGCCGCTTCAAACACTGCCCTATCGTAACCACCTAAAAACAATGCAACATCTGGCAGTTCTTCTTTCATTGCAGCAAGTCCAGGCGGTCGTTCGCGAGTGTCCGTCACCGCGAGAGACACCTCCTCGCGAGCCAATAGCCGCGCGCACGAAAGGCCAGTACTACCAAGACCCACGATCAACGTACGGTGATCTTTGCGTACCGCTGCATTTGCTTGTCTTTCTGTAAAGCCGTTTGCCAGCATTAGCGGATCTTCAACGTCGCCAGACCGATTAGAACCAAGACCACCGTAATTATCCAAAACCGCACAATGACTCGCGGCTCCGGCCAACCCTTCAATTCAAAGTGATGATGCAATGGCGCCATTCGGAATATACGTTTGCCTGTAAGCTTGAAAGACGCCACCTGCAAAATAACCGATACCGCTTCCATTACAAATACACCACCCATGATGACCAACACCAATTCCTGTCGCACAATAACAGCGATAATGCCTAATGCTGCGCCCAGCGCTAAGGCGCCAATATCACCCATAAAAACTTGCGCCGGATAAGCGTTAAACCATAAAAACCCCAAGCCTGCACCAACCAAAGCGCCGCAAAAAACAACGACCTCACCGGCGCCGGGAATATGCGGAATACCAAGATACGAAGCAAACTGCGCATGGCCTGTGAGATACGCAAAAATGCCCAAGGCGCCTGCCACTAAAACAGTGGGCATAATCGCTAGGCCATCTAAACCGTCAGTTAAATTGACGGCATTACTGGAGCCGACAATGACAAAATAAGTTAGGACGATAAACATCCAGCCGAGATCGACAGCGACATTTTTAAAAAACGGTACAATCAACTGTGTTTCGGCATCCTGGCTGGCACTCGCGTAAAGCACCAACGCCACCACTAAACCCACAACCGACTGATAAAGATATTTATAGCGTGCGGGCAAGCCGCGCGAATCACGCTTGATCAACTTCTTGTAATCATCGATCCAACCTATGGCACCGAAACTAAAGGTCACCGCCAAAACTAACCAGACGTAACGATTGCCGAGATCCGCCCACAGCAGAGTAGTGATGCCGATCGAAACGAGAATTAACGCCCCGCCCATCGTTGGCGTACCTGCTTTGCTCAAGTGGCTTTGCGGCCCCAGCTCACGAATGCTCTGTCCAATTTGATAGAAACTCAGTTTGCGAATCATGTACGGACCGACCATTAGCGAAATAAATAACGCTGTGAGTACGCCAACGATCGCGCGTAAGGTTAAATACTGGAACACGCTAAACACGGTGAAGTACTGACCGAGAAAATTGGTGATATAGAGCAGCATTACGTTTTCTTTCCGCTTGCCGTGTTGGTTAATGCTTCCACAATGCGCTCCATGCGCGAAGAGCGCGAACCTTTAATCAATACTGTGACTGGCGTTTGGAGCCCAGCAATATACTGCGAGAGTGCGCTTGACAACTCATCATGATTGGTAAAATGCTGCGCTGCAGCGCCAAACGCTGCGACTGCGTGCTGACTTAATGGGCCTAAGCCAAACAAGGCATCAATCTTACAAGCTCGAGCGAACACACCTATTTGATGATGCATCGGTAACTCATCTGCGCCCAACTCAGCCATGTCACCCAGGACAAGGATTTTATAACCAACCAAATCGGCTAAGACTTCAATCGCCGCGTTCAGTGATGCAGGGTTGGCGTTGTAGCTGTCATCAATAATACAAGCTTGATTTACGCCCTGCTTAAGCTGTAACCGACCTGCCACTGGCCGCAATTCCTCAAGCCCCAGCTTTACGTTATTAAGGGTTGCTTTGGCAGCCAACGCGGCTGCGGTGGCGGCAAGCGCATTCAGAACATTGTGCTTGCCCGCCAATTTCAACTTGATCTCGGTATTACCCTGCGGTGTGCGCATCGAAAACGTGGTGATAAAATTTCCCGCTTCGACGCGACACAAAATTGTGTCAGTATCCGCTGTTACGTCAGCCCTATTTTTTAGACCGAACGTTATAGAGCGTCGGTCGCCAGTTAGCTCTTTCCATAGTGGTGCGAACTTATCATCAGCGTTAATGACCGCCACGCCATCCTCACTCAAACCTTCAAAAATCTCGCCTTTTGCTCGCGCGACATCTTCAATACTGCCAAAACCTTTTAAATGCGCTGGCGCAGCATTGGTGATGATGGCGACAGAGGGCTCCGCAATCGCCGCAAGATAATTGATTTCACCCCCTGCGCTGGCACCCATTTCGATAACTGCCGCTTCATGCTCATCACGCAACCGCAACAACGTTAAAGGCACGCCGATATCGTTATTCAAGTTCCCGGTTGTGGCCAAAACGGGGCCAGACTGGCGCAAAATCGAGGCGATCATTTCCTTTACGGTAGTCTTACCATTGCTCCCGGTAATGGCGACCAAGGGTCCGGGGAAACGTGCTCGCCACAAACCAGCCAAATGGCCGAGCGACAAACGCGTGTCGGCAACAACGAGCAACGGTATGGTTGTTTCAACGAAGTGGGAGACCATTGCACCTAAGGCGCCAGCATCGGCGGCCGCCTTTATGTACTCATGGCCGTCAAAATTTTCGCCTTTGAGCGCAATAAAGATATCTCCCTTTTTTAAAGTGCGAGTGTCCGCGCTCACGCTATGAAACTCAGCATCTTCACCAATTAGCTTGCCGCCCAATAGATCGGCGACCGTAGACAATCGCATTCCTGCCATCACGTAACCTCCTTGATTAACACCTGTACTTGCGCTCGGTCACTAAAAACCAATCGCGTATCACCCACTTGCTGATAATCCTCGTGACCTTTGCCGGCAATGAGTACGACATCGCTTGCTTGCGCGTGAGTGATCGCGTAAGTGATTGCTGCGGCGCGATCAGGCAAAATTTGTGCGGGAGCTTGATGCATACCGCGAACGATATCCGCGATAATCGTTTCGGCCAACTCGTGACGTGGGTTATCGTCAGTCACTATTACATAGTCCGCCAATTCTTCGGCAATCGCGCCCATCAAAGGACGCTTGCCCTGATCACGATTGCCGCCACAGCCAAAAACGCACCACAGTTGGCCACTGCAATGATCGCGCAATGCTTGCAAGACAGATCTAAGTGCGTCGGGCGTATGCGCGTAATCGACAACTACTAAAGGGTAATTCCCCATTCCGCCGAAAGATTCCACTCGACCTGGCACCGTAGTTGCCTTGGAAAGTTTTTCCAGCGCTTCGTCTAAAGGCATTTTCATCACCAGCAGGACGCTTAACACAGCGAGCAGATTGCTCGCGTTAAAACGGCCTAAAAGGCGACTACGCAAGATGCCATTACCCCATGGTGTTGTGATCCGCATTTCAAAACCTTGGCGATCCATACGCTCAAGCTCACCCCACACGGCAGCATGTTCGGGGTCGCAGCGCTCAGTTAAACCGTAAACTACTGTAACCACGCTTGGCATTAAGCCCTTTAGCAGATTTTCGCTGAAAGGATCATCGCGATTAATCACCGCGTAACGCAGCGATGGCCACGCAAATAGCCGTTGCTTAGCCGCGCCGTACGCCTCCATGTCACCGTGATAGTCCAAATGATCACGCGTGAGGTTAGTAAAAACCGCCACATCGAAATCGACACCGTTTACACGGCCCTGCTCCAAGCCGTGTGATGACACTTCCATGGCCACCGTACGCGCACCCACATCGCGCATTTCGGCAAGCGTTCCATGCAGCAATATTGGGTCAGGTGTAGTGTTATGTGTGGCATGTAAATGCCCATAAAGGCCATTGCCTAATGTCCCGAGTACACCACAGGGCGCATCGGCAGTATTCAATGCCTGCGCCAGAAACTGCGTGCAAGAAGTTTTACCATTAGTACCCGTAACGCCGATCACGAATAAATCACGCGATGGATAGCCGAAAAAACGTTCCGCAATTTCACCTAAGCGCTGGCCTAGGTTATCGACGTCAATTAATGGCCTGCCTTGAGCCGCTGGCCGATCACCATTTGGGTCATAGGCTACCGCTACCGCACCAGCGCGAATAGCATCATCTATAAAACGATGTCCACAGGTTTGCTGACCCTGGCAAGCTAAAAAAAGATCCCCAGGACGTACCAAGCGGCTATCGATAGCAAGCCCCAACACATCGCAATCTTGGTCGGCAGGGATCAACGCCCAGCCTCCAAGCAGCGTACTTAAACGCAATTGCTTATGACTGCCTGATAAAGGCATCAGAGATCCCTCTCCTGAACAGCCAAGGTGTCGGATGGCGGATCCGCAGGCTGCGGCGCTTTCGCCACCTGCATGGTTAGCGATGAAGGGTCGTCGGGCGATACGTTGAGCAAACGCAATGCACCTGCCATAGTCCGCGCAAAAACCGGAGCGGCGACTAGACCGCCATAGTACTCCTTGCTGGTCGGCTCATTAATCATCACGACCATCGCCAAACGCGGCTTGCTTGCTGGGGCGAGTCCAGCGAAAAGCGCTAGATATTTATCCTTGGCATAGCCATTTCCGCTGATTTTATGCACAGTGCCTGTTTTGCCTGCGATGCGATAACCCGGCACACGCGCGGTAGTGGCGGTGCCGCCATCAGCCGTTACCAACTCCATCATCGTGCGCACTTGCAGCGCGGTTTCCTTCGTCATAACCTGCTGCCCTTGCGGCGCTGCACTGAGTCGTTCAAATGACAAGGGCGGCAACACACCATCATTGCCCAACGCGGCATAAGCACGGGCAAGTTGGAGAGCCGTGCTAGACAGACCATAACCAAAAGCCATCGTAGCGCGTTCACTCGCCCGCCAATGGTGATAATCTCGCAACACGCCATGCTGTTCACCCGGAAAGCCGCTGCCGGTGAGTTCGCCAAATCCTAGTCGATTGTAAATACTCCACAAGCGCTCAGGCGTCATCGACATCGCGATTTTGGTTACGCCCACGTTGCTAGATTTTTGAATCACGGTAGAAACGTCGATCAAACCATAATCATGAATATCTCGCACTGTGATACCACCGACACGGAAAAATCCCGGCGCGGTATCAATCATCGTATGTGGTGTAAACTTTCCCGCCTCAAGCGCCGCCGCCACCACCAAAGGTTTTACCGTCGAACCCGGCTCAAACACATCGGTCACGACTCGGTTGCGGTAAAAACTACTCTGCACCTTGGCACGTGCATTCGGATTAAAAGCAGGCTGATTGACCGCAGCCAATACCTCACCCGTTTTTACATCGACAATCACTGCCGAACCTGTCTGCGCCTTATTGAGTTTCATCGTCGCCAATAACTCACGGTAAGCGAGATATTGGATGCGCCGATCAATGCTTAATACTAGGTTTCGTCCTGGCGCAGGCTCCTTGATGCTTTCCACATTCTCTACAATTTGGCGGTGACGGTCTAAAATCACCCGCTTGGCGCCCGCTTGCCCCTGTAACGATTTGTCGTAGGCCAATTCCATGCCTTCTTGACCTATATCATCTACATTGGTGAAGCCAACCAAATGCCCCGTAACTTCACCAGCAGGATAGTAGCGACGATATTCGCGCTTGAGGTAGACGCCCGGCACATCCAGCTCAGCGACTTTTTTGCCTAATGCCGGATTGACATGACGGCGTAAATAGACAAATTCGCGATCCACCCGCTTGACACGCCGCTCTAGCTCCTTAACATTGATATTAAGCACTTGAGCGAGTTCCGCCCAACGCGTGCGAGCCTGCGCCAACTTCTGAGGATTAGCCCATATCGAATCGACAGGCGTACTAATCGCTAACGGCTCGCCATTGCGATCAACAATCATGCCTCGGTGTGCGGGTATTTCTACGACACGCAAATAACGCGCATCACCTTCATCACGCAAGCGGTCGTTGTCCAACACTTGCAAATGTAAACCACGCGCCAGCAACAGCAATGCCACCACACCCATAACGCCGACTAGAAAGACACGGCGCCCGACAAAGTTGTTTACAGGCTTCATTTTCATCGTTGAATAACCACCACTGCTTGAGGCGGTGGTAACGTCATCTCTAACTGCGTGCGTGCCTTACTCTCAATGCGACTGTGCGTTGCGTACGCACCCTGCTCCAACTGCAGCTGATCCCATTCGATCGCCATGTCGTCGCGCGACTTTTGCAATACTTGCAAATCAGCAAACAATTGCCGTGTCGTATGCTTAACATAGATAACCGCCAATGCCGAACCCGCCACTGATAGGCCCAATAGCAACACCATAAAATGCGAAAATTTGATCACTGAACCGATGTAAAACACGCCTTTTGCGGAAGCCATCGCTGCTACCTCACGCTGCCAAATCAATCTTTTCCGCCACGCGCATCACTGCGCTGCGGGCGCGCGGATTGGCCGCGACCTCAACTGCTCCTGCGTGTACGGCTTTACCTATGACACGCAATTGCGGTGTCAGCTCATGTGCGCGCACGGGAAGGTCTTTGGGAAACGAATCGCCTCGCGCTTCGTTACGCATAAAACGCTTCACAATTCGATCTTCCAACGAGTGAAAACTAATCACTACCAAACGCCCCCCAGGCGCCAAAATCTTTAGCACTTGCGGCAAGCAAGCTCTTAGATCATCCAATTCACGATTAATAAAAATCCGAATTGCCTGAAACGTTTGCGTTGCAGGGTCCTTTCCTTTTTCGCGATTAGGCTTTGCTTGCGCGACTAAGGCTTGCAATTCGCCCGTCGTAACGATGGGTTGCGTAACTCGATGCTCGACGATAGCGCGTGCAATCCGCCGCGCATGACTTTCCTCGCCGTAGGTCTTCACTACATCCGCAATTTCCCGCTCAGGTGCAATAGCCAGCCATTGTGCTGCTGAGAGACCGCTTGTAGGATCCATACGCATATCTAAAGGACCTTCACGTCGAAAACTAAAACCGCGCTCTGGATCGTCTAACTGAGGAGAAGAAACACCGAGGTCAAGCAGAACACCGTTAACTTTACCCAACAGACCACGATTCTCAACAAAGGTTTGCAGAGCGGAGAAACTGCCATGCTCTATTGCTAAACGCGTTTCCTGCGGGAACAACTCTTGTGCTGCTTGTATTGCTTGCGGGTCTTTATCTAAAGCCAACAAAAAACCTTGCTTATTCAAACGCGCTAAGATCGCTTGCGAATGTCCACCGCGCCCAAAGGTGGCATCTACATATATTCCTGCGGGCTTCACTTCAAGCGCCGTTAATGCCTCATCCAACAAAACCGAGCGATGCGCGTACGATGAAGCGGCCATTTGCGCTTTCTCGGTATCGCTTAATAACTTGGGAGATTTTTTATTCATCCACCCTTCAGAATTGCATGCGGTCAAAGCGACAGCGATTGAAATTCAATCGGCAACCCTTCTTCGTCATCCTCGTCTTCCGATAACCATACAGCGCGACGCTCATTCCAAACTTGAGCGTCCCATAATTCGAATTTATTGCCTTGCCCGATCAACACTGTGTGCTTATCTAAGCTGGCGAATTCACGCAATGGCGGAGGGATCAAAATACGACCGCTACCGTCCAATTCACATTCCGTGGCATGACCAATCAACAAACGTTGCAAACGACGGGCTTGCTTATTTAGCGTAGGCAATTTGACTAGCTTTCTCTCAATCTCTTCCCATTCAGGCAAGGGATACACCAGCAAGCAGCCATCACGATCTACGGTGATCACAAGCTTTCCGTCGCACTGATCCTGCAGGCGATCGCGGAACTTGGCCGGCATCGCAATGCGGCCTTTAGCATCAAGCGAGAGTTCTGCAACACCCCGAAACAAGCCTAGCCTCCACAATTACCCACTTTTTCCCACCGCGTCACACTATATGATTGAAAACTACCTGCGTCAAGAAATTTCATCACAAAAATTCCTAAGTTCTTGCTTATGGCTCAGGGACTTAGCTGTGTGGGATAAAATTGTAAAGCACTTGCTATGAGATATATTTTTGCAGCAAAAAGAAGCGAATACAATCAGCAATTTGACTGCGATAGCTCGAAAGAAGATGAGGTGCACGCACCAAGAGGGGGCGCAACAAGCGGAGGGCGCTCAGTAGAACAGGAAGAAAAGGAGTCGGCCTGTAAGCCGGGTTCTGTCGAGGACAATCATTCATCTGGGACGTATGTCACCATACGCCTCAAGCGACCTACCCGGGAACTGCGCGGGCCACGCATTGTTCCCCTATTTGGTCTTGCTCCGAGTGGGGTTTTCCGTGCCGCTGAGTGTTACCACCAGCGCGGTGCGCTCTTACCGCACCTTTTCACCCTTACCCGCCTTTCAAAGAAAGACGTCGGCGGTATATTTTCTGTGGCACTTTCCGTAGACTCACGCCTCCCAGGGGTTACCTGGCACTCCGCCCAATGGAGCCCGGACTTTCCTCCATGTTGTAACACAAGTGTTAAACACAGCGATTGCCCAGCCGACTCCTGGCATGATTATAAGTGCCTGCGCTAGGATTTCCTAATCTTTATCTTCCATGCCACGCAAATTATGACCAATAGCGAACTGGTAAAACGCATTTTTGCTTTTACCTGTAATTTGCGCGGCCAGCGCGGCGGCTTTCTTCACCGGCAACTCAGCGGTCAACAGACGCAAAATTTTCTCGGAAATGGGGTCAATATCCTGTTCTAGCAGCGCTGGCGCGCCATGCACCAGCACCACAAACTCACCCTTTTGTTGATTTGGATCCGCACTCGCCCAGGTCAAGAGATTTTCTAAGGTATCACCGCGTAAAGTCTCGAATCTCTTGGTCAACTCACGCGCGATCACCGCCTCGCGCGCCGCGCCGAAGATTTGCACCATATCGGCCAAGGTATCTATGATTCGGTGGGGCGACTCAAAAAAGATAAGGGTGCGGGTATCACCGCGTAAAGTGTCCAGAGCATGCCGCCGTGCCGCTTGTTTTGCGGGCAAGAAACCCTCAAAGCTAAATCGATCTGTAGGCAAGCCCGCGGCGCTCAAGGCTGCCATCAGGGCACTAGCGCCCGGAATCGGCGTCACCCGAATATTTTGAGAATGCGCTTCCTTAACAAACACATAACCTGGATCGCTAATCAATGGCGTCCCGGCATCACTGATTAAGGCTATCGCCTCATTGTTGTGTAGGCGGGCGATTAAACGTCCAGTAATTTGCTTTTCGCTGTATTCGTGTAATGCAATGCAGGGGGTTTTAATGTCAAAATGGCGCAACAATGTTTCGCTGTGGCGAGTGTCTTCTGCGGCGATTAGGTCTACCTGGGACAGAACTTCAACAGCGCGGTACGTCATATCGGCCAAATTTCCGATGGGCGTTGCCACTATATACAAAACGCCTTTATCGATTGACACTGTCAAATCCTCTTTATTTACGATCCGATTATCCTAAAAAAGGCAGTTGGAATCGTAGCGAGGGCGCTTAAAATGTTGAAGATGGAAGATTTTTTCGTTAAATTTTGGCGAAGCCGTAGTTACCCCTACGGTGACGAGCGCAGGGATGCGCGAAGGTAGGGCAACGCACGACCGCATGGATGCGGGAGGTAGGGCAGCGCCGGGAGCGGCTGCCGAGGAGCAGTTGCCGAGCCAAAATTTAACGAAAAAATCTTGCAGATTCAGCATATTAAACGTCCGCAGTAGGTTCCAACTGCCTTTTTTAGGATTATGCTTGCACTAAGGATATTGAAAAAATACTCCCTACCTAACTGCGCAACCTCTAAGCTTGACACGCGAGGCTCTAAATAAAGTGATATTGTATTTTTGGACTCAGCAAAAATTCGCGAAGAAGTCGCGTTCGAACGACCGTTTTGAACCGGCCTCTAACGACGCAGAGAAAAAAACTTCCTCTGCCAACGCCTGGCGGATACGCGCCATTCGGCCCGCCATTTACTTAAGCATCATGCTGCTCGCGCCCCTGGGATGCAGCACCACACCCACCAAACATGGCTCGCATAAAGCCAAGGCTGACCGCGTCAGCATTCAAAAATCTGTGTTTAAAGTCGCTGATGTGACACCTTCCCCCAAAGCCGCCGAGGCTGAAGCCAGAGGGGATTTCCTAGGCGCTGCAAAAGAGTACCTTAATTTAGCTCAAGCAACGAGCGACAATACGCGCTATGGCTATCAGCTACAAGCAGCGAATATGTTGTTGCGCGGCAAGCAAGTTCAAGCGGCCACGGCTGCGCTCAATGCAATCGATGTAACCAAACTTCCCCCGGTCTACCGCCCCCGTTATGACCTAACAAGAGCCAAGATCGCATTAGTACAACAACGCGCTGGCGATGCGCTCAACGCCACTGCCGCAGCGCTTCCACCGCACCAGCCCACCGCGCTTGCAATAGAGTGGCATCGATTGCGCGCGCAAGCCCTCGACCTGTCGGGAGATCCTGCTAATGCGGTGCGCGAGTATATGGCGTTAACGCCTCTATTGCCTTCAACGGAGGCAGTATTGAGCAATCAAAACGAGATTTGGCGCATCCTGACCAAGCTCTCACCAGCAACGTTGCACGACCTGATTATTGATACTCCCGAAGACGAATTGAGTGGTTGGCGTGACTTGGCCGCGATCGCAAAAAGCGACATTCCACTTGCGGATGTAGAACAGCAAATTTCGCTCTGGCAACAACATTATCCAACCCATCCGGCCTCTGAGACGCTTGTCCAATCCGTTGCAACCCAAGCGCAAAAACAGAGTGATCGCCCCAATGTGGTCGCCCTGCTATTGCCCACTACTGGCGCGTACGCCAGCACAGCGGCCGCAGTTCGCGAGGGTTTTCTTATGGCCCTCAACGACAGTCGCGATAGCAACGGTTACGCCCCAACGATTCGTAACTATGATACGAGCGGCCAGCAAAGCATTGTTGAACTGTACCAACGCGCAATCGACGAAGGCGCGCAGTTCGTTATCGGACCATTGGAAAAAGACGCAGTTAACACTTTAGCGCAAAGCGAGAAACTTGCCGTACCAACCCTTGCACTGAATTACGGCACCTTCAACACAACGCCGCCGACGAATCTGTTCCAATTCGGCCTTTCACCCGAGGATGAGGCACTACAGGTGGCGGAACGCGCCTGGATGGATGGCCACGATCAAGTCGCGATTATCGTACCCAGCGGTGAGTGGGGCACACGAATTTTACAGGCACTCCAGGAACACTGGGGGAAATTCGGCGGTATCGTTGTTGAGGTGCAACAATTTAATGCCGACAATAAGGATTATTCGACCCCGATAAAAGCGCTGCTAAACCTCGACGAAAGTGAGGCGCGTTTTCGACAACTTCGTACGCTTTTAAAACGCGATTTAAAATTTGAAGTTCAGCGCCGCCACGATATCGATGCGATCTTTATGGCCGGCTTACCCAATCAAGCGCGCCAAATCGGTCCGCAGCTCAATTACTATTTTGCCGGCGACATCCCCGTTTATGCTACCTCACATATTTATAGCGGCACTGTCGATGCTGCAGCGGATCGCGATATGAATAACGTGATGTTTTCCGATATGCCATGGGTGTTAGATGCCTCCAGCAAACCGTTACGCGACGCCATCCAACGCCTACGGCCCGATATCGCCAGCCGTTTTGGGCGACTCTATGCGTTAGGCATCGATAGTTTTAGCTTAATTACCCAACTAGCGCGTTTAAATGCCTTTCGCTATGAACGCTTACAGGCAGAAACCGGCAATTTGGGCTTGGACGACAGCAATCATATACGACGCCAATTACTGTGGGCGCGCTTTGTCGATGGCGTACCACGCTTGCTGGACTCAAAAACGGCACCTAAGCGTTAAATTTGTGCGTCACACTGCACCAGCAAAACTCAACAGCGGCCAGCAAGCAGAAGAAAGTGCCTGTCAGCACCTTGTTAGCCAGGGGCTCACGCTGCTGGCGCGTAACTATCGCTGTCCCTGCGGCGAGCTCGACTTGGTCATGCGAGACGGGCAGCATATTGTCTTTGTCGAAGTCCGTTATCGTCGCCACAGCCATTTTGGCGGCGGTATAGAAAGCATTACCCGCAGCAAAAAAACGAAATTGATCGCAACTGCGTTACACTATTTACAAGCGCATCGTCTCGGCAACCGAAATCCTGCGCGTTTTGATGTCATCGCCATGGCGCCTAGCGACGATACAAACGGCATCCAATGGATTCGCAACGCCTTTGACGCTATTTGGTAATGCTTCCCGGCACAAGGAGTCCGATGAACTCTGTCATTCGCATTCAACGCCTCTTTGCAGACAGCATTGAAACCAAGCGCCTCGCAGCGGAGCAATTGCCAACCGCCATTGACCGCGCCGCCTCACTGCTAATCGACTGTATAGTCCAAGGTGGTAAAATATTAATCTGTGGTAACGGCGGCTCAGCGGCCGACGCGCAGCACTTTGCGTCTGAACTTTTGAACCGATTCGAACTCGAAAGGCGTGGGCTGCCAGCGATTGCGTTAACAACCGACAGCTCAACACTCACGTCGATTGCTAATGACTACCGCTACGAAGATGTTTTTGCACGTCAAATTCGCGCGCTTGGTCGCCCTGGTGATGCACTGCTGGCGATTTCAACCAGCGGCAAATCAGCCAATATTGTCGCCGCCGTCACTGCGGCACAACAGCAACAAATGACTGTGGTGTCGCTTAGTGGCCGTAACGGCGGCAATGTCGCGAATATTTTAACCGCTAAAGACGCAGAGATCCGAGTGACGGCACAAGTTACTGCGCGAATTCAGGAAGTACATTTGTTGGTCATTCATTGTATCTGCGATTTAATCGATCAACATTTTTGTAAACAGGAGTAATTATGTCTTTGACCCCTACACGTTCGTTATTGTTTCTTGCCGCCGCACTCGTTGTATTACAAGGCTGCGTGGCCGTTATGGCAGGAGGCGCAGCGGGTGGCTCGTTGGCGGGAGACCGTCGCACCGCGGGTGCTATTGTTGAAGATCAATCTATTGAACTTAAGATCGCTAATGCGATTGCCCGCGACGACACTATTCCGGCCGACAAAGTGCACATCGCGGTTACCAGCTTCAATGGCACTGTGCTACTGACTGGAGAAGCCCCTACCGCAGAGTTAAAAGCCAAAGCCGAGACATATGCGCGCGATACGGAGAAAGTGCGCAAGGTATACAATGAACTCCGCATCAGCGAACCCACAACTCACCAAGAACGCAACATGGATACGTGGCTCACGACGAAAGTAAAAACCAAAATCGTCGGCACAAAGGGTGTTCATGCTCTACATGTCAAGGTGCTAACGAGTGCGCAGACCGTGTACTTAATGGGCCTCGTCACGCGCAATGAAGCGGAGGCCGCCGCACAAGCCGCTTCGGACATAACCAATGTCGATCGCGTGGTCAAAACCTTTGAGTACTTGGATTAAGCGCATCTCAGTCTCGCGCGATGGCCCGTCGGCAACGCGCTACAAAGTAGAAGATCGCTTGAGCGCGTCGTTCCTTTATTCCGCTATATATGCAAAAGCAATGCATCATTGCCGCTACAGCGCCCGTGCTTAACCCAGATTTTCCATTAGCGCTCGTAGCGAGGGCGTGCAAGGTGTTGAAGATGGGCGAGAAAAGATGAAAAACAGTCGGAGGCGTAGTCACTCTACGGTGACAGGCTGTTTTTCAATTTTTCTCGCGCAGATTCAGCGCCTTGTGCGGCCGCAGTAGAGGGCTAATGGAAAATCTGGGTTTAACGCAACGTATCGCGGCATGCGCCAACACTTCATCGCGCAGGAGTATCCATAGTGCACTCCCCCGCTCTAGTTAAATTACTAGCCGATATTGTTGGCGCGGAAAATGTGCTAAGCGATCCGGCCGATTGCTGGTCTTACGGCTACGACAACAGCCGTCGCCATGCCTTGCCCGATGCTGTTGCCTTTGTTACGACACACGCACAAGTGCGCGATATCGCTCTGTTGTGCAATGATCGGCGAATATCTCTGGTGGCTCGAGGGCGCGGCACCGGCACCACCGGCGCAACTGTGCCACTCCAAGGTGGCGTCGTCGTAAGCTTCGAGCGCATGGATAAAATATGCAGTATTGATCCCGACAATCGCGTGATGGTTGTCGAGCCCGGCGTCACTAATAAAGCCGTCCAAGATGCCGCCAGCGCGCACGGATTTTTTTGGCCACCCGACCCCACCAGTGCCGCATTCTGCACCATCGGCGGCAACCTCGCCTATAACTCCGCCGGACCGCGCGCTGTAAAATACGGCACACCGCGTGAAAATGTATTAGGTCTGCGCGCCGTCACGGGCAACGGCATAGAGATCCGCACAGGCGTATATACATCGAAAGGCGTTGTCGGCTACGACCTCACGCGCCTCTTGATTGGTTCTGAAGGCACGCTCGCTCTCATCACACAAGCCACACTAAAGCTTACACCCTTAGCCGAAACCAAACGCACGTTACAAGCCATTTACGCCGACATCCGCAGCGCCGCCACCGCCGTATCAAGAATTATGGCCCAACCCATCACACCCTGCGCACTAGAATTCATCGACGGCCAAGCCATCGACATGATCCGCAACTATTCCAAAACGCCGCTGCCACAACACGCCGGTGCCTTGCTATTGATCGAAGTAGACGGCCCACAAACCAGCATGGAACAAGCCGTCGCCGCCATCACCAAAGCGGCAAGTGGC
>JANPPH010000136.1:0-6696 GCA_031428395.1 Gammaproteobacteria bacterium | reverse complement strand
CAGATTTTCCATTAGCCTCGTAGCGAGGGTGCGCAAGGTGCTGAAGAGGGGCGAGAAAAGAAGAAAAACAGTCGGAGGCGTAGTCACTCTACGGTGACAGACTGTTTTTCTTCTTTTCTCGCGCAGATTCAGTGCGTTGTGTGGCCGCAATAGAGGGCTAATGGAAAATCTGGGTTCAAGGCCCCTCCCGCTTTGTGTATGTACTGGAGGCTAGGGTTTTGCGCGATGCAGCTGTATTAGCCCTCGAAGACGGAACTATCTTTTGGGGAGACTCTATCGGAGCCGCAGGGCAAGCCGTCGGCGAGGTGGTATTCAACACTGCGTTGACCGGTTATGAGGAAATCCTTACCGACCCCTCTTACTATAAACAAATTGTTACCTTAACTTACCCGCATATCGGTAACGTTGGCATTAACGCCGAGGACGCGGAATCGCCCCGCATCATGGCTAGCGGTCTCGTTATTCGCGATTTGCCGCTTATGGCCAGCAATTGGCGTTCGCACCAATCTCTCGCTGCTTATCTTCTGGAATGCAATGTTGTTGGTATTGCTGGCATTGATACCCGCAAACTTACGCGCCTTTTGCGTGACAAAGGCGCTCAAAACGGCTGCATCATGGCGGGTTCGTCTGCGAATGCCGAGGATGCGCTTGGCATGGCTCGCGCTTTTCCGGGTTTGAACGGCATGGATCTCGCCAAGGTTGTAACAACCGCCAAGGCATATCAATGGGAAGAGGGTCGCTGGTCACGGCAAAATGGTTTTACGCGCTTAGCGGCTGCTGCCGCTGCCTACCACGTCGTTGCTTATGATTACGGGGTTAAGCGCAATATTTTGCGCATGCTGGTGGATATCGGTAGCCGCGTCACGGTTGTGCCCGCGCAAACCACCGCCAAAGAAGTCATGGCGCTAAAACCCGACGGCGTTTTTTTCTCTAACGGGCCGGGCGACCCAGCACCTTGTACCTATGCGATAGACGCCATCAAGGAAATCGTAGAAACGGGCGTACCGTCCTTTGGGATTTGCTTAGGCCATCAACTTTTAGGCCTTGCCAGTGGCGCGCGTACGGTGAAGATGAAATTTGGCCATCACGGGGCGAATCATCCTGTGCAAGTCCTCGACACCGGGCGTGTCATCATCACTAGCCAGAACCACGGCTTCGCCGTAGACGAGGCCACGTTACCGAAAAATATGCGTGCCACGCATCGCTCGCTATTCGACGGTTCCTTGCAAGGTATCCATCGCACTGACAGACCCGCATTTAGCTTTCAAGGACACCCAGAAGCCAGTCCCGGGCCTCACGACGTAGTGCCTTTGTTCAAACATTTTGCCGATTTGATGAGCGCTTACAAATCTGTAAACAGCTGATGGTCGGGCCAGCCAAATTCGTTGGGAAGGAACTTCGCAGACGAAAATGGCTTTGCAAGAAACCTAACTACTAAGTAGACACATGCCTAAACGTACAGACATACATTCGGTTCTCATTATCGGCGCAGGCCCCATCATCATCGGCCAGGCTTGCGAATTCGACTATTCCGGGGCTCAAGCGTGCAAAGCGTTACGCGAAGAAGGCGTTCGCGTCATTTTGGTCAATTCTAATCCCGCCACCATCATGACGGATCCCGATATGGCTGACGCCACGTATATCGAACCCGTCAACTGGCAGACTGTGGCAAAAATCATTGAGCGTGAACGTCCCGATGCGTTGTTGCCCACAATGGGCGGTCAGACCGCACTCAACTGCGCCTTAGATCTGGCGCGCGAAGGTATATTAGAAAAATTTAACGTCGAAATGATTGGTGCCACGCGTGAGGCCATTGATAAGGCGGAAGATCGTGAATTGTTCCGCCGCGCCATGCGTGAAATCAACTTAGAGACGCCGCGTTCTGCCGTTGCACACAGCATCGAAGAAGCCTTGCAAGTGCAAGCGCAAATCGGCTATCCCACCATTATCCGGCCCTCATTTACCCTCGGTGGTAGCGGTGGCGGCATCGCCTATAACGGCGAAGAATTTGTCGAGATCTGCGAGCGCGGTTTGGATATGTCGCCGACGCATGAGTTACTCATTGAGGAATCCGTACTCGGCTGGAAAGAATATGAAATGGAAGTTGTCCGCGATCAACGCGACAACTGCATCATTGTTTGCTCTATTGAAAATTTTGACCCGATGGGCGTGCATACCGGCGATTCCATCACAGTAGCTCCGGCGCAAACGCTGACCGATAAAGAATATCAAATCATGCGCGACGCCTCGCTCGCGGTGTTGCGAAAAATCGGCGTCGATACTGGCGGCTCGAATGTACAGTTTGCGATCAATCCCGAAGATGGTCGCATGATAGTGATTGAAATGAATCCTCGCGTGTCGCGATCTTCTGCACTCGCATCCAAAGCGACGGGATTCCCCATCGCAAGAGTCGCCGCAAAACTTGCGATTGGCTATACGCTTGATGAATTGAAAAACGAGATCACCGGCGGTGCTACACCGATATCATTCGAGCCCTCGATTGACTACGTCGTCACCAAAGTGCCACGTTTTGCCTTCGAGAAATTTCCTCGCGCGGATGCGCGCTTAACCACGCAAATGAAATCGGTTGGCGAAGTGATGGCCATGGGCCGCACTTTCCAGGAGTCTTTGCAAAAAGCATTACGGGGCCTGGAGACGGGCGCCGACGGCTTGAACGAAAAAGTTGCTCTTGATGCGAAGGGTGGTAAGGATAAAGTTCGTCACGAGTTGCAGGTGGCTGGCCCCGAACGCATTTGGTATGTTGCGGATGCATTTCGTTTTGGGTATACGCTGGAAGAAGTCCATGAGTTCAGCAAAATCGACCCGTGGTTCCTTATTCAAATCCAAGAATTGGTCAGCATCGAAGACCAAGTTCGCACCCAAACACTGGCGCTCCTTGATGAACCCCGTTTGCGCGCCTTAAAGCGTAAAGGTTTTTCGGATAGACGTTTAGCACAACTATTGAAAGTTAGCGAACAGACAGTGCGTGAGCATCGCCATCGCTTAGGAATACGCCCCGTCTACAAGCGTGTCGATTCCTGTGCCGCCGAGTTCGCCTCCGCCACCGCTTATATGTACTCCACGTATGAAGAAGAGTGCGAAGCGCAGCCCACGTCGCGCGAAAAAATTATGGTGTTAGGCGGGGGCCCCAACCGCATAGGTCAAGGCATTGAATTCGATTATTGTTGCGTACACGCCGCCATGGCATTGCGGGAAGATGGCTACGAAACGATCATGGTCAATTGCAATCCGGAAACGGTTTCCACCGACTTCGATACCTCCGATCGTCTGTATTTCGAACCCCTGACATTGGAAGATGTGCTCGAACTTATACATTTGGAAAAGCCCAAGGGTGTGATTGTGCAATACGGCGGACAAACACCGCTTAAGCTTGCGCGCGCACTGGAAGCTGCCGGTGCGCCTATCATTGGCACGTCGCCTGACTCCATCGATCTCGCCGAAGACCGCGAGCGCTTCCAGCAAATGATCATTAAGCTTAATTTGCGCCAACCGCCCAACCGCACGGCTCGCACCCAAGATGACGCCGTCCGGCTCGCATTAGAAATAGGTTATCCCTTAGTGGTAAGGCCCTCGTATGTCCTGGGTGGCCGCGGCATGGAAATTGTTTACGACGAAACCGACCTGCGCCGTTACATGCGTGAGGCCGTACAAGTCTCTAATGATTCACCGGTATTGCTCGACCGATTCCTTGATAATGCAGTGGAAGTTGATGTTGATGCGATCTGTGACGGCACTGAAGTGCTCATCGGCGGCATGATGGAGCATATCGAACAAGCGGGCGTGCATTCAGGTGATTCCGCCTGTTCGTTACCGCCCTACAATTTGTCGGTAGAAGTACAAAATCGCATGCGCGAGCAGGTCAAACTCATGGCGCACGAGTTGCGGGTAGTGGGTTTGATGAATGTTCAATTCGCGATTCAAGACGAACAGATCTATGTGCTCGAAGTAAACCCACGAGCTTCGCGCACCGTGCCTTTTGTGTCCAAAGCAACCAATCGCCCCCTTGCTAAAATTGCAGCGCGGTGTATGGTAGGTAAAAGCTTGGCACAGCAGGGGGTGTTGCACGAAGTTATCCCCAGCTATTATTGTGTAAAGGAAGCAGTCTTTCCCTTTGTGAAGTTTCCCGGTGTCGATCCTATTTTGGGCCCCGAAATGAAGTCCACGGGCGAAGTCATGGGAGTGGGTCGGAGTTTCGCCGAGGCGTTCGATAAAGCATTGGCTGGCGCAGGAGTAACCTTGCCCCGCAGCGGTCGAGCGTTCATTAGTGTGCGCGATGTAGATAAGCCCCGGGTCGCCACCGTGGCGCAAGACTTGATTAACTTAGGTTTCGAAGTGTTGTCTACCCAGGGAACTGCCAAAGTGTTAGACGCAGCGCAAATTCCGTGTGTGCGCGTGCACAAAGTGGGCGAAGGGCGACCGCATATCGTCGATATGATAAAAAACGATCAGATTGCCCTGATCATCAATACAACGGAAGGCAAACAAGCAACAGCGGATTCCTACGAAATTCGCCGCTCGGCCTTGCAGCATAAAGTTGCGTATACCACGACACTAGCGGGTGCTCGAGCCACGTGCTTAGCCTTAGCCGAGCCGGACGAATTTGAGGTCAATCGGCTGCAAGATCTGCATAAGGAGTTAGCAATATGAAAAAGCCGCCTATTACCGCCAAAGGCGCGGAAAAGTTGCGCGAGGAATTGCACCAACTGAAAACGGTTGTGCGCGCACGTATTACGCAGTCCATCGCCGATGCCAGGGCGCATGGCGATTTAAAAGAAAACGCCGAATACCACGCTGCACGTGAAGAGCAGAGTTTTAATGAAGGGCGTGTTGGTGAAATTGAAAGCATGCTGGCGATCGCTCAAATTATCGATATCGCGCAAATAAAGCCTAATGGAAAAGTAGTTTTCGGCGCGACGGTCGGCCTCATTGAAGAGGCGACTGGGGAAAAAGTGACTTACCAAATCGTTGGCGATATTGAAGCTGATATTAAGGCAGGCAAAATTTCAATTAGCTCACCTATAGCGCGCGCCATTATCGGCAAGGAAGAGGGCGATATCGCGGCTGTGCAAGCGCCAAGTGGTATTAGGGAATACGAAGTCGTTGAGGTAACTTACGTCTGAGTGGTGCCATATACGCGTTCTATTCAACGATCTTTTCTACCTTTCATAAAGAAAACGCATGCGCGCATCCCGTCTAGAAGTTATCGAACGCATCATCCTGACATTGTGGGTGGGGGCGTTATGGGCGATTGGTTATCTCGCCGTACCCCTTTTATTTTCAGGTTTGGATGATCGTCGCCTCGCCGGTGAATTGGCAGGCGAAATGTTTAAGGCGGTGGGCTATGTTGGCTTAGTGTCGGGAATTATCTTGTTGGTGACTGCGGTGATCATGGCGCCACGCCGTTGGCTGCGTCAGTGGCGCAACGGGGTTCTTATCGGGATGTTGGCGTTGATAGCGATCGGCCTGTTTGGTTTACAGCCGTATATGCAAGAACTCAAGGCGCAAGGTTTAGTCCCCGGAAGCATTCAAGCCGCGCAATTTGGTAAGCTGCATGGAGTTTCTTCCGGGTTATATCTAATAAATAGTCTGATGGGCCTAGTGCTAGTTATATTCGGTACTCGGCCCCAACCATCAACGTGGCGCTAGGACTTATCGGGTGCCCAAAGTGCTCAACGTAAATATTTACGTTTTTTTCGCCTTGTCCTTTTTCTGCTCCGTTAAACCCAGATTTTCCATTAGCCTCGTAGCGAGGGTGCGCAAGGTGCTGAAGAGGGGCGAGAAAAAAAGAAAAACAGTCGGAGGCGTAGTCACTCTACGGTGACAGACTGTTTTTCTTCTTTTCTCGCGCAGATTCAGTGCTTTGTGCGGCCGCAGTAGAGTGCTAATGGAAAATCTGGGTTTAATCGAAGCGGGATTTCTCGGTTTTTTGACGAAACAACAGCGCGATGTGGCCAATTTGCTGTACCAATGTAGCGCTGCTTTTAGTGCATATTTCCTCGATAATCTGCTGCCGCGCGACTCGGTCAAGGGCGTTTACGCGAACCTTAATAAGTTCGTGATAAGCCAGCGCCTGCTCGATTTCGTTGGCCACCGTATCGGACAAACCCGCATTGCCAATAATGACAACGGGCCTTAGGCTATGGCCTGTACCACGTAAGGTGTGTTTTTGTTTTTCAGTAATGGGCATTTTTTACTCTCAAGCATGTCTTAAAACGGCAGGCAGTTTAACACACGGTGAATCAATATGGCGCGAAGCAAGAGCAGCGGACAATGGTTAAAAGCACATTTCGACGATATTTACGTCCGCCGCGCCCAACAAGAGGGGTATCGCTCCAGAGCGGTGTATAAATTGTTGGAAATCCACGACAAGGATCGTATATTTCGGCGTGGCATGACAGTGGTCGATTTAGGCGCAGCCCCAGGCGGTTGGTCGCAGATCGCCGTCAAATTAATAGCGCCTGAGGGAAAAATTGTCGCGCTCGATCTCCTGCCCATGGATCCATTGGCAGGGGTTGACTTCATTCAATGCGACTTTCGCGAAGATGCGGCGATAGAAGCGCTGCAAAAACGCTTGGATAGCCGGCGCGTAGACCTTGTGATGTCGGATATGGCCCCAAATATCAGTGGAATGAACGCGGTCGATCAGCCGCGCGCCATGGAACTGGCTGAGTTGTC